>NZ_PNDV01000032.1:0-81875 GCF_005930865.1 Pseudoalteromonas sp. S554
CCAACTGAGCTAAGGGGGAAGCGTCTTGCCTTTCAACGGGGCGAAATATTAATGACCGCGCTGCAAAGTGTCAACATATAAAAGTCATAAATTAAAAAAAGAGGTTTATTCGTTGTTTTTATGTGCAATCTGCGTGTTTTATAGCTTTATTTGAAACCATTTATTGGCCTTTCAATAAAACCATCAGTGGTAAACTAGCGCTAAGTGATCGTTTGCTATAGCCAATTGAGTAAATAAAATACGACTTTGAAATGATTTGGTCTGTGTAAAACACAAAATTTAAAAGTACTGACTCTTCGTTTTAGCTATTTATACTCAAAAACCTGACGTTAGGGTATTTTTAATCCTAAGTAATAAAATCTAAAGCGTATGCTTTTTAAACATTTGTAATTTTAGCACCTAACCATATATGCAAGTAAAAGCAAAGGTGCTCATAAATAATACAATCAATAACTTGCAATTATAAATGCTGAAAACAGGTTAGCTTAATAATCACATTGCAAATAAAATTTACTAACCTGATGAAATAGGTTTGCAAAGGTTATAAAACACTAAAAAAGCAAATCTCATCACTTTTTAAGTTAGTAGTAAAAATGTATCTCTCTTAAACCCTTTATAAATGCGGGGTCCAATGAGTTATCCACGGTTTCTGTGGATAACTCTGTTTATGAAACTTTAAGAACATCAGCAGCACCAGTAATTTAGAGTGCTACAACGATTTCAAGCTTTTAAATCATTATTTTTATTTCTTTTAAAAACAATGGTTTAAAGTTTTTGTTTTATTGTGTGTGATACGATGAGTGGAATTTTTCGTTACGATAAATCAAAAAGGAGATTTGTGCAAAAAAGCATCAGGTAACGCGTGTGTTTTGTAATAAAAGTAACAATTATGTGTCTTAATTGTTTTTTGACGCGTTAAGCCGCTGTTTTAACAAAACCGTTTAAAAAGCAATGTTTACTTCCAAGGCGCACTTTAAGCAGTTTTATTGCATTAAATCTATTGATAAATCCGTGGCTTGAATTGCCCTGATGCTTTAAAATAATCAACTCAGTAAAAGAGGCTATTTATTTCATGCGCGTAACACAAAATACCAAGACTCGCCCAGATTTACTCAATGATCCCATCTTGCCCACGTTGAAAACCATGACTGTTCCAATGATTTTTGGCATGATCATGTTAATGATGTTTAATATTGTTGATACCTTTTTTATTAGTTTGTTAGGTACTGAGCCCCTTGCGGCAGTGAGCTTTACATTCCCTGTTACATTTACTGTAATTAGTTTGGCTATAGGGTTAGGAATAGGTACTTCAGCTGTCATTGCAAAAGCATTAGGCAGTAACAAAATAGATGAAGCCCGATTTGATGCCAGCATCTCTATAATGGTGGCTGTTGTATTGGTGCTTGCGTTATCGCTTATTGGTTATCTACTTATTGACCCTGTATTTACATTATTGGGGGCAGGACAGCAGGTGCTTCCGTTAATTCATGACTACATGAATATTTGGTTTATTGGCAGTGTATTTTTGATCACACCAATGATTGGTAACTCCGTATTACGTGCCAGTGGCGATACTAAAACGCCAAGTATTGTAATGGGAGGGGCTGGGCTAATAAATGCATTACTTGACCCAATGCTGATATTTGGTTTTGGCCCTATACCTGCTATGGGTATTCAAGGAGCTGCGATTGCAAGTGTAATAGCTTGGGCTGTAGCAGTTGTGATTATTTTATATATATTAACTGTAAAAAAGCGACTACTTAGCTTAAAAGCAGGCTCACAAACGGTTGTGGGGGCAATCCGAAAAATCTTAAAAATAGGTGTGCCGGCTGCAGGTGCTAATATGCTCACGCCTATTGCAATGGCAGTTATGACTGCACTTGTTGCTAATCATGGCCCTGAGGCTGTTGCCGCGTTTGGTGTTGGTAGCAGAATAGAGTCTATTGCAAGTATTTTAGTGCTTGCCTTATCAATGACACTCCCTCCATTTGTTAGTCAAAATTTTGGGGCTGGAAAGTTATGTAGAGTGAAAGATGCATACATAGGTACCTTGAAGTTCGTCATGGTTTGGCAGTTCATGATTTATATTTTACTGATTATTTTTTCTGGCGTTATAAGTCAGTTATTTGGTAAAGAGCAAGCGGTAATAGATGTAATTAAACTTTTTATTTATATCATTCCACTTAGTTATGGCCTGCAAGGTGTGATCATATTATCGAACTCATCGTTTAATGCTTTGCATAAACCAATGAACGCGCTGTTTTTAAGTATTATTCGGTTGTTTGTTTTCTATGTTCCGTTTGCTTATTTAGGTAGTCATTTTGCAGGGTTAACGGGATTATTTATAGGTGCTGCTGTCGGTAATTTATTTACCGCATTGGTGGCGTATAAATGGTTTATAAAAGAGCTTGAGTCTTTGAGCAGTCAGTCGTTACAGGAGTGCAATAGTTGAGTGATCATTTTCAGTTAAAATCACAGTTTAAACCAGCAGGGGATCAACCCACCGCAATAAAGCAGTTGTGCGAAGGTTTAGAGGCCGGGCTTGCTCATCAAACATTGTTAGGGGCTACAGGTACGGGTAAAACCTTCACCATGGCTAATATTATTAGCGACTTAAATCGCCCAACAATTATTATGGCCCACAATAAAACGTTGGCTGCGCAGCTTTATGGTGAAATGAAAGAGTTTTTTCCTAAAAATGCCGTTGAATATTTTGTTTCTTATTACGACTATTACCAACCAGAGGCCTATGTTGTATCGAGCGATACGTTTATCGAAAAAGATGCCTCAATAAATGAGCACATAGAACAAATGCGTTTAAGTGCTACTAAAGCACTTCTTGAACGCCGCGATACCATTATTGTTGCATCGGTTTCGGCTATCTATGGTTTGGGTGACCCCCAGTCATACATGAAAATGATGTTGCTTTTAAAAGTAGGCGAAAAAGTTGACCAGCGTGACATGCTTCGCCGCTTAGCCGAAATACAATATACCCGTAACGACATAGAGTTTAGCCGTGGTACTTACCGAGTTCGCGGCGAAGTGGTCGACATATTCCCGGCAGAGTCAGAAACATATGCAGTGCGGGTAGAAATGTTTGACGACGAAATAGAGCGCTTGAGTATTTTTGATCCGCTGACAGGTGCTGTTGAAAAACATATTGTGCGTGCCACTATTTATCCTAAAACGCACTATGTAACTCCGCGAGAAAAAATTCTTGGCGCAATCGAAAATATTAAAATAGAACTAAAAGATAGAAGAGCTCAATTACTCAGTGCCAATAAATTGGTAGAAGAGCAGCGTATTGCGCAGCGCACTCAGTACGATATAGAAATGATGACCGAGTTGGGTTATTGCTCGGGAATAGAAAACTACAGTCGATATTTATCAGGGCGAACCCCTGGCGATCCGCCACCAACATTGCTTGATTACCTGCCTGATGACGCATTAATGATTATTGATGAATCTCATGTAACGGTATCGCAAATTGGTGCCATGTACAAAGGTGACAGAAGCCGTAAAGAAAACCTTGTAGAGTATGGTTTTAGAATGCCCTCAGCCATGGATAATCGCCCACTTAGGTTTGAAGAGTTTGAAGCCATTGCTCCGCAAACCATTTATGTATCGGCAACGCCTGGTGACTTTGAAATGGAGCGCAGTGGCGGGGAAGTTGCAGAGCAAATTATTCGTCCAACAGGACTTTTAGACCCGCTTATAGAAGTAAGGCCTGTTGGCGACCAAGTAGATGATTTATTATCAGAAATATACCAATGTGTTGAAAAAGGTGAGCGCGTATTAGTGACTACGCTTACTAAACGTATGTCTGAAGATTTAACCGATTACCTAAGTGAACACGGCGTAAAAGTTCGTTATTTGCATTCAGACATAGATACTGTTGAGCGCGTAGAGATAATTCGTGATTTACGCGCAGGGGTGTTTGACGTGCTAGTAGGCATTAACTTACTAAGAGAAGGTTTAGATATGCCTGAAGTGGCACTGGTTGCCATACTGGATGCTGACAAAGAAGGCTTTTTACGTTCAACTCGCTCGCTTATTCAAACTATTGGTCGTGCCGCGCGTCACTTAGATGGCCGTGCTATTTTATATGGCGATAAAGTGACTAAATCTATGGCAAAAGCGATAGATGAAACAAGCCGCAGGCGCGAAATTCAACATCAATACAATATAGATAACGGCATAGAGCCACGTGCTTTAGCCAAAAAGATTCTTGATGTGATGGATGTAGGCGAAGAAGCTGGCCCTAAAGATAACCTACAACTTATTCGTAAAGAGTCTAAAAAGGTGCTGAGTGCGAAAGAAATTGCAACGCAAATCAAGCAGCTTGAAACTAAAATGCACGCGTATGCGAGTAATTTAGAATTTGAAAAGGCGGGCTCTGTGCGCGACGAAATACACGAACTACAACAACAGTTGATTAATTAAAAAATGACTATAAATTTTACGCCTCTTATCACGGCACTTGAGAGTGCCCCTATTTTAAATAACGAACTGTGTCGTGTTTTTCACGGGCGAGGCCATAGTATTGAGGCATTAAGCCACTTAAATTTAGATTTTTATCCGCCAAGCTTATTTTTAGTCTCTTACGATGAAATAGACGACAACACGCTTAATCAGCTAACCGAAACACTTTGGCAATGGGCGCAAGCGCATTACCCAGAGTTAATTACCTCGCTTGTTTATCAGCAGCGCGCAGGTGTACAAAGCCAAAATACCGTTATGTTTGGAGCGCTTCCTAATCCGCATACAGTAACCGAAAACGGAATTCGCTTTTTAGTTGATTTGCAAAGCCGCCAAAACACGGGGATTTTTCCAGATATGCGAAGCGGCCGTGAGTTTGTAATGGCCAATAGTAAGCATGGCAAAGTACTTAATTTATTTTCGTACACGTGCGGCTTTTCGTTAGCAGCAATGCAGGGCGGCGCTGATCACGTAATGAATATGGATATGAGCAAAGGAGTACTCAAAGTAGGTAAGCAAAACCATCAGTTAAATGGCTTTGACAAAGGCGTGAGTTACTTACCTCACGATATTTTAAAGTCGTTTGGTAAATTAAAAAAAGCGGCCCCGTTTGATCTGATTATTGTTGATCCACCAAGTTTTCAAAAAGGTAGCTTTATTTTAACTAAAGATTACCAAAAAGTGCTTCGTAGGCTCCCTGAGTTACTTAATCAAACAACTAAATTACTCTTATGCGCCAATAGCCCCGAGCTAACTGAGGATGCATTTAAAGCACTTATTGCTGAGCACACACAAGGTGCGATTGAATTTGTAGAGCGCCTTGCACCTACCGCACGCTTTATTGAAATAGACAGTGATAAAAGTTTAAAAGCGCTTGTCTATAAAATGTCACATTCGCCTGATTAAATGAAGCTCAGTAAACGACTGGCTGCGATTGAAGCGCTGATCACTCGCCAGCAAAACACTATTTGGGATTGCTGCTGCGATCATGGCTATTTGGGAATGGCTTTGTTAAAGCGCTCAGCTGCGGATAAGGTCATGTTTGTTGATATTTTATCCAATGTCATGGCCGACCTTGAGGCAACGCTTACACGTAACAAAAAATTAAGGACGCCTGGTGATAAAAAGC
Source organism: Pseudoalteromonas sp. S554 (assembly GCF_005930865.1). Classification (NCBI taxonomy): domain Bacteria; kingdom Pseudomonadati; phylum Pseudomonadota; class Gammaproteobacteria; order Alteromonadales; family Pseudoalteromonadaceae; genus Pseudoalteromonas; species Pseudoalteromonas sp. S554. The sequence continues at coordinate 5,609 of NZ_PNDV01000032.1, forward strand.
CTGAATGGCAGGTCTTGTGTCAGGACGTTGGAAGTATAAAGCTTGATGATGTAACAAATCAGGTAGTGGTTATAGCGGGTATAGGTGGTGAATTAGCGCTGCGTTTAGTGCAGCAAATAATAGCTAACAACTCGCCAGAGTCTGTAAAGCATGTGCGATTTATTTTATGCCCAATTCACCACACCTATTTACTGCGCAGTGGTTTACACACGCTTAATTTGGGTTTGCATAGTGAGCACATTATAAGCGATAAAAACCGTATATACGAACTCATAGAGGTTAGCTTTAAAAGCAACCAAACGGTAAGTAAAACAGGTGATGCCATGTGGGACTTAAATAATAAGCAGCATACGGCTTACATTCAACGACTGTTAAATCATTATAATAAAATGCTCAATAAAGATGAGCTTTATTATCAAAAAGTTATAAGCGACTATCAAAGTCTATACGATAGTTAAAAAAGCCCAATTTTGTCGGGCGGCTGTGATCTAATTACATAACAAAACACGTAATGTAAGCACAGTTAATATCTTGCCCAGTGCGAGTTTATTTGGTTTATTTATGTCAGATAAAAATAGTCACCTAAATACGTTACTCAGTAACGACAAAAAATGGCAACATAGCTACGAGCAGCCAATTCCCTATGCGCCGCTTGTGCAATTAGCTAATAATAATTGGGTCGTTCCACAGCATTTTTTACGTTACAAGCATACACTTGAAAGTGTAAATGAAGTGCTCGAAAGCATAGAGTTTTCGGCGCACTTTAGAGTTCTTGCTGCACAAAAAGGCGATGAAATATACCTACAAGTTGCAGTACTAAGCCCTGACAACTACAAAAAAAGTGGCCATCAAAATGCCGATAAAGCAAAAAAATTGCTATTTGGTAGGCGCTGGATAGTAGAAGAAAACTTGCCCACTTCAGAACTTATTCAAACTGCTTTTTTAGCTTTAAAAGTAGCGCGTGAGCACGAAGTAAGAGAGTTGTTTCAGTTAAAACAAAATGGTGCAATTAGCACACCATTTAATAATCACCACGACTTACCTGTCATGGCGCAAAACCCTGAACTAGTCATACAAGCTCAGCACAATAATGACATTAATGATTTAATCAGCCGTATTGTTTTTGCTGACTCGACTGTTGAGCTTACTAGCCATCAAGTTATAAACGAGCAGCAACACTTGTATACAGTAAAGCTTCATTGCGACAACGCTCAGCTTAATGAATTTAATAACAAAACAATTGCGTTTTTAACTACGGGTTCGTCTACTAACCACTTTTTACATGGTTTTATTACAGCCTTAGTTAATACTAGCAACGACTACGTAAATGAGCAGTTTAAGTATCAAGGTTTTGCCCGCTTTAGTAAAAATGTGGCGGTAGAAAGTATTGGTAAGTTAAGCATTGCAATGCGCTCACCAAATACAGTTGATTTGTGCTCAATGGGTAAGCAAGAAGCTAATCAATTAAACTTCGAAATAGACAGCGGGCGAGCACCTCAGGGGTGTGGACAAGCTATAGGTGGGTTTTTAGCAGCCCATGGAATAGAGCAACCAGAAAATGCCCATTTATACCCAAACTACCTTTAATGGCCTTAGCGAATAAGTAAGCGTTTAACAACGCTTACAGTTTGTTGATTTCTTGCTTAACGTTAAAGTTTGAGTCGGTCACAATGGCTTCGAGTGTTTGTACACGTTCTCTTAGTGCAACCACTTCTGCTTTTGTTTCAGCAAGTTGTTTATGAGCATCGCTATTGTTGTTTTGCATTTTATGTTTAAACTCTAAATGCTTTTTATACATATCGTAAACCACACCCGAACCCACAGATATAAGCACAATTAGCACAATCATCGTAGTACCAGACATAACTATATTCCTTTTATATTTTATTTTTAAAGTATACGCTTTCTTCAATTTAGATAAAGCTGACAATTGTAACTTTATTTGTAAAGAGTGACGATTTGAAATCAATCAATTAACACTGTGGCTATAAACATGTGCATCAGTGCTTTTTGTCTGGTGTTCATACTTTATACAGTAACAGGGTTGTTTAATGTAAAATCAATCGCCATATAGTTACTAACACACTATTTTATAAACTAATTTTATCAGAGAGTTATTATGCTAAATAATAAAATACCTCCCGTTATAGTTGTTCTATTTTTTGCAGGCATTATGGCGCTTATAGCGCATTACAGTGTTATTGACTTTACTGTATTTGTTGCCTACTTGGCGGCAAGTTTAGTTATTATTGGTTGTGCAAGCTGTGTTGCGGGTGTTGTGAGCTTTAAGCTAGCCAAAACCACAGTAAACCCCAATAAACCAGAACAGGCATCAAAATTAGTTACCAGCGGTATTTACCGAATTTCACGTAATCCCATGTATTTAGGATTTGCATTTATTTTAGCTGGGTGGGGTGTGTGGTTAAGCTCTGTTTGGGCAATGTTAGGTGTTATTGGGTTTATTGGCTATTTAACGTTGTTTCAAATAATGCCAGAAGAACGTGCGCTTACTAAATTATTTGGTGATGAATTTACTATCTATAAAGCTCGCGTAAGGCGCTGGCTATAGAGTGTAAAAGTGCTATTTATTTAATTTGTTGTGCAATAAAAAAGGCTATGTAACATAGCCTTTTTCTAGTACCTAAATGGGTAACTATGTGTTGCTTATTCGTATTCTAATGGGTCTGTAATATTGTTCAGTGCAAATGCTTCTAAACGTTCTTGGCACGCACCACACTTACCACAGGCCTTTTCACGGCCGTTATAACAAGTCCATGTTTGGCTGTAATCTAAACCCATTTTTATACCGTCAGTTAAAATATCAATTTTGGTGTTATTAAGATATGGGCTAAAAATTTCAACGGCATCATAATTAGCTATACGACACACATCATCCATTTTCTTCACAAACTCAGGGCGGCAGTCGGGGTAAATAGCATGATCCCCAGAATGAGCACCGTAATAAACTTGGCTTGCTTTAAGTGATACTGCGTAACCAACTGCAAGCGAGAGCAAAATCATATTACGATTTGGCACAATCGTGCTCTTCATGCTCTCTTCTTCGTAATGGCCTTCTGGTACATCAATGTTATCGGTTAATGATGAGCCACCAATAAGCTGATTAATAGCTGAAATATCAACTATTTTGTGTGGAACATTAAGCTTTTCACATACTTGCGCAGCAACTTTAAGCTCTTTTACATGACGCTGACCATAGTCAAATGAGAGGGCATATACATCATGGCCTTGTTGCAGGGCTTTATTTAATACGGTAAATGAGTCCATACCGCCGGAATAAATAACAACTACTTTTTGCGTCATATCTGTTTTGCTCTTAGTTTTAATAGAGGTTTATATCAGGGCGCGATATACTACACGGCCGCAGCTTAAATAACAATTTTTGCACAGCGCTTTTTCGTCTTTAATAGTAGCAATTTGGCTACTAGGTAGTAAGTGAGATCTCTTTTGTACAAAATTAATGAAGTGTTTGAAACCATTCAAGGTGAAGCAAGCTTTACTGGCACACCCTCAATATTTTTACGCCTGCAAGGTTGCCCTGTAGGGTGTTCGTGGTGCGACACAAAACAAACATGGGATGTAGACAACGTATACAAAGTGTCTCTTGACGAAACCGTAGAGAAAAAAGCCGACTCAGATCATTGGGCCGATGCCAGCGCCGAGCAAGTACTTGAGCTGTTTAAATCACGTGGCTACACAGCCAAGCATGTTGTAATTACCGGCGGCGAGCCATGTATGTACGATTTAAACCCAGTATGTAAGCTATTGCACGATAATGGCTTTACCACACAAATAGAGACCAGCGGCACGTTTGAAATACTCGCCCCTGAACAAACATGGGTCACGGTATCGCCTAAAATAAACATGCGCGGCGGTTATGAAGTACTTACCAGCGCCATGAAACGCGCCAACGAAATTAAACATCCCGTTGCAATGCAAAAGCACGTAGAAGAGTTAGAAGAGCTATTTGCTAAAACAGGTGTTAACCCAAAGCTTGTTTACTTACAGCCAATTAGCCAAAAAGTATCAGCAACCAAATTAGCAATCGACACCTGTATTGCCAAAAACTGGCGCCTATCAATACAAGTACACAAGTATTTAGGAATTAGTTAAAGCGCAAAGGCGGCTTTAAGTGGTTAGCTGTAAGCGATAAGCTGCTCTGCGTTAAGTTATATTCTGTAGATAAAAGGTTGGGTTGAGTGAAACGAAACCCAACACAGCAACTTCAATGCTCACTCTTTCCAAGCACTCTTTATATCAAACTCTAACAAGCTTATTTAAACACGTAGGTCGGATAAGCAAAGCGCCATCCGACAATGTTAGTTAATTTCTTCCCTGCAGTGATAGCAATTATTTGTTGGCAGGCGATAGCTAGTAGCTGATTGCATTACCTGGTTTTTCTTACACTTTGGGCAGAAGTAATTAATAACATTCACAATTAGTACGATTGCAAAAATAATACCGCCAATATAAAACGGGTTTGCATAAAACTGATTACTTGCCGGCGAAAACTGAAACCCAATAATACATGTGATTAAAGCCACTAAATACGCTTTAAACCTAACTGCCTTTTTCAAATTTAAATCCTTATATTTAGTTTTTTATGCTCAATATATCAATAGACTATACCGTGAAAGATGGTGAGTACTAGATTAAAGTGCACTTTAAGGGGAGTTTTTGACTAAGTATTTTTTATCCAGCCAATACTTAGTATATATCGGTTACCTTTTTCTACCTTTGATACTTGGTGCCTGCTGATATCAGGGCGAAATAACTTGATCCTTTCTGTTTCAAATATGAGGCTAGAGCAAATAAACTCTCCGCCTATATCCGCTTTTTTTAACACAATATTTAGTCTGTAATGCTGACCATCCTTAACAAGATCAGTGTGCGGTGGTATTTCACTTCCTTTTGGGAACTTTAATAAATACACATCAAACTTTATGGGCCAAAATGCACCACAAAGCAGCATTTTATCATAGCCCGATTTTTGCCTGCCTCGTGACCACCGAAATAGCTTTTTTACAAAAGACATACACACTCCTTGATTTAGAGACTTTAAATCGCGCTTTTAACTGTTGCTTAAAGCATTATGCACATTGAATATGAACACTTTAGGGCTTATAAATTACTCAGCATCATCTGTTTTATTTTATTAGCTTTAACGAAGTGATCTAACTGATGAGTTTGAATCCACCAAGTAGCAGCTTCCATTAAAAGTTCAGGATTGTTGTTTTTATTAGCAAAAAAAGCGTAGAAAGACAGACCTACATTATCACCTTTACTGGCAATTTTTTTATCACATACTTCAATGATTTTAGTTCTTAATTCTTGTCTCATATATGAGTAACCTAATAAAGCGTATTGGTGAAAACAAAAAGGAACAAACTGTAACTTTAAATTCAAAACGTGCAGTTGTTTATTTATTTTTCGAAGATGCTTTATTTAACCACGTTATTTAGTAAATAACATAAAAAAGCGCTGCTCTAGGGCAACGCTTTATGTATTTTTTTGGTCGTAGTTAGCTAGCTTATTCTGCTGCCAAATAATCAAGCACCACTTGGTGATGATCTTTGGTCTTAAATTTATCAAATAAGTGTTTAATTTTACCGTCTTGGCCTACTAAAAACGTTAAGCGGTGAATACCGTCGTACTCTTTACCCATAAACTTTTTGTAGCCCCATACACCAAATGCTTCTGCAATGGCGTGATCTTCATCGGCGAGTAAATCAAAGTTAAGCTCTTTTTTAGTTTCAAAGTTTTTAAGGCGCTTAATTGGATCTGGGCTGATGCCTACAACACGGGTGTTAAATTTAGCAAGCTCAGCTTGTTGGTCGCGCAGGTTTTCTGCTTGCACGGTACAACCTGGTGTAGACGCTTTAGGGTAAAAGTACACAAGTACTTGTTGTTCTTTTAACAATTCACTTAATGTGATTGTTTCGTCGTTTTGGTTTTGTAAGCTAAAAGCGGGTGCTGTATCACCAGCTTGTAATGGACTAATTGTGTTCATGCTATTTCCTTAACGAATGCGTTTAAAAATATAATCTACGTTTAGGGTATGAGAAAGGCTCTCAAAACTAATTTTAAATTTATCTATGTCTACATCTATGGGGATATTAAATTCTACTTCACAGCGCATTTTAGTGTCAGTTTCTTCATTAAACGTATCTGACTTTAAAGAACAAATGCTGATGTGGTTATCGGCAAAAAAGCGTGTCACTTTGCTTAGCGTACCAGGGGTATCTATACCCGTGTATTCTAATGTGTAACCGGCACAAAACTCGCTAGGAGTATGGCTGGTTGTGCGTTTCATCATGGTTAACAAGCCAAGTTCCATTGCTTTGGTTGGTAACACATGTTCAATTCGGCTAATGGCCGACATATCACCCTGCAATAACATTATAAAGGTAAACTCGCAGCCTAAAATGGCAATGCGGCTGTCAATAATATTGCAGTGACAGTCGCTAACTAATTGCGTAAGTTCACTGACAATACCAGGCCTGTCTTCGCCGATAGCAGTTAACACAATTTGATGATTTGAAAATGCAGTCATGGGTTAAAATACCTAAGTTACAAGGGTTATAACAACGCAATGGATAACACTACTAAATACACTCGAGGACTTGCTCGGCGGCGAAGTTTAACACAAAACAGTGTGTAAACTACAATGCGGGCTAATTAAGCGCGTTTAAAGTACGGTGTTTCTTGTTTTTACTAGCACAGGAAAGTACCATAGTTAAAATTTGCTTATTTGCCCTTAGTTTTTTCTAAGTTGAGGTGCTGAACTTTATTGCAATTAAGCAGCCAAATAAAAATGTAAAGTTAATATTGATTTTACACTGAACCAAATCGGCATAACCCACTCATATATTTGTTAAAACAATTAAAGGGTATGCTAAGGAGAATTATCTGTGCAGTATTGGATCCCAAAAGCACTTGCAGTAAGTGTATTGGTAAGTTTATCAGGGTGTAGTGTATTTGTTAACGATGCGCATAATGAACGTAATTACCGCGCGCACGAGCCAGTAAAAGCGCCAGCGTCTTTATCTCAGCCGGCTCAAGATCCAGTTTATAAAATGGAAGTAGGTCAATATAACAATAATCCAGACGCAACCAATTATCGTCCACCAGCTCAAGTACTCACTGTAGCAAAAGGCAGCTGGGTCGAAGAGGCTGATAATTTAGCACGCGTATATTTTGATAAAAACGATGGTATTGTTGATTTAGATGACTTTATTTGGGATTCAATTAAAGCTGTTTTAGCTGAAAACAACACCGCTACTACCAAAGAAGATAAGCTACTTGGCATTATTGAAACCGATTGGTACGCAATTATTAAAACCGAAGAAAGCTGGTTGTGGGGCGATGAAAAGAACGATGACCTGCAACGTTTTAGATTTTCTATTGAAAAAAAATCGCATGAACGTACAGCTTCTTTACGTGCTGAGCTAATCGATTTTAAAGGTGATACAACACTTACAGACTTGCTTAAACAGCAATTAGAAGTGCGTGCACTTAACCAAGTTATTACTGAATTTGATTACCGCTATCGCCAGCTTGAAGTAGATATGCGCAAGCGCCAAGGTATTATTTCTTTAGAAATGGGCTTTGACAATAAAGGTAATGCAGCACTGGTTACTGAGCAGTCTTACGATGCGGTATTTGATCGTTTTTCAGGCTTTTTAGAGCGTTTGTCGTTTACTATTGTTGAAATAAACCAAGATACAGGTTTAATTACAGCTGACTATAAAGCACCGGAAAGCAGTATGTGGGATTCGATTTGGGGCGACGATGTTGCGCAATTACCAATAGATGAAGGCCAATACCAAATTTTAGTGAGTAAAACCAAGCAAGGTGGCACAAGCTTAACCTGGATGGACGATAAAGGCGAAACGCTAGAGCCAGGTACCATGAATGGTTTACAGCAAGCACTAGAAGCAGCACTTATTAAGCGCGGCATTAAAATATAAATAATAATACGTTTTACCACAAAAAGAGCGCTTAGCTCTTTTTGTGGTTTTTATAGGTTAAAAATATGTCTCAATTATCAACTTCACCTCAGTACAATTGGCGTACTTGGTTTGCGTTCCTTGTGCCTTCGCTAATTGGTGTTTTTTTGTTTATGACGCCGGTGTCGAGCGGTGAAGCAATGACCATTCCTATTGCAATGATGGCCAAAGCCATGCAAGTATTTTTTGCAGATACAGCACAAGCCATTATTACTGCCATAATTTGTATAACGGGTGCGTTTTCACTCATTGTAAGTGTTTTTAAGCCTCAAGTGATTTGTAAAGTACCACTTTTAAACCACTTATTTAATGTTAGTTGGGTTTGGTTGCTTACGCGTTTATTTGGTACTGCATTTGTATTAATGACCTTTTCAGGCGTGGGGCCGCATGCGATAACGTCTGAAAATACAGGGGCACTCGTGTTAAACGACTTACTTCCTGTGTTGTTTTCGGTATTTATACTGGCAGGACTTTTACTTCCTTTGTTACTTAACTTTGGGTTGCTTGAGTTGGTAGGTACATTATTAACTAAAGTAATGCGCCCGTTATTTGGCGTTCCAGGGCGAAGTGCCGTTAACTGTGTGGCATCGTGGTTAGGTGATGGCAGTGTGGGAATATTAATGACTGCGCGCCAATACGAAGATAAATACTACACACAACGCGAAGCCGCTGTTATTGGTACTACATTTTCTGCTGTTTCAATTACGTTTTGTTTAGTGGTTATTGGCCAAGTAAAGCTTGAGTATTTATTTGCTCCGTTTTATTTAACGGTGTGCTTGGCAGGTATTACTGCCGCTATTATTGTGCCGCGCTTGCCACCGCTTAGGTTTAAAAAAGATTTACTTATTGATGGCTCAGAGCCTGACGCAAACGCAGAGCTGGTGCCTGAAGGTAAATCATTAGTGGGTCATTCTTTAGATATAGCGCTGGCCAAGGCAGATAAATCGCCGGGTGTAGTGGGGACATTAAAAGAAGGCGTACACAACGCACTTGATATGGTATTTGCTGTATTACCTGTTGTTATGGCAGTGGGTACATTTGCATTAATCATTGCAGAATATACGCCGCTATTTCAATATTTAGGTATGCCGTTTATTCCATTTTTAGAATTGTTGCAAGTGCCTGAAGCTGAGGCTGCAGCACAAACAATCATGGTTGGTTTTGCCGATATGTTTATCCCTTCAATCCTTGCAGCTGGGACTATTGAGAGTGATGTAACACGCTTTATCATTGCCGCGATGAGTGTGACTCAGCTTATTTATATGTCTGAAGTGGGGGCGCTGCTATTAGGAAGTAAAATCCCAGTAAACATTGTTGAGCTGTTCGTCATATTTATTCTCAGAACACTTATAACATTGCCAATTATTTCGTTAATGGCACATTGGCTTGTAGGTTAAGCTTATTTTTTAAATTAAAAGCCCTGATTTATCAGGGCTTTTTTGTGTCTTGTTTGTTTTTTAAGTGCGAGTCTGACTTTTTAAATTCCATATTAGCACTGTGTTTTATTAAGGCAATATTTCCTATTACAACACCAAATACCATCACCACAATGAGGATTACTTGCCATGTTTGCATTTTAATTTCTCAGTTTTTGTTTGCTGATTATTTTACGTTTTTAAATAGTAATTACCAGCAAACAAATCAGAGAGTATTAAAATCGCTTGGCAACCGATAAGGTCATAAAATCAAGGCCTGGATTGGGCTTTTGAAACCCCGCATTAGAATAATGAATAATTCGCAAAGCAATGTTTGTATCGCCTAAGTCGGCAACGAGTCCAATACGATCTTCAAATTGATAATGGCTACTTAAATTTTTACCACCAAACTGTGTATCGTCAATAAGTGAAACACCAATGCCTGCTTCAACATAAAACGGGGTGTTATTAAAACTAAATGCTGGAAACTGCAATACAGGCGATACCGCTAATACCAAGTTAGATTGTGAGTGGTGGTTATGCGCAAATTCCCACAGGTTTACACTGGTTTCGATATAAAAGCGGGTATCTCCAACTAAGTTTTGCATTTTTGGCATATGGTATTGATAAGCTAATTTTATTCCATTTATATTACCCGTGCCTTTAAGTAAGTCGACTGCGTAGCCATGGTTTGATTGCGCTAATGCGGTGTTATTAATAAAAAGTGAGGCGATTATTAAAATAAGTATTTTAAAAAAGGATTTCATAGCTGCTCGCTGATAGTTGGTTTATCGAAAAAACAAATGATGAGGGTGGGGAGGTTATAAATTCAAGGCGAGAGAAAATGGGGATGTATACGGTGTGTTAATAGGTTTTATTAACTTATTGAAAATTAATTACTTAATTCATTGGTGCTTTTTGGGCATTAATAAGTTGCTTATTTGTGCCTTTTTTATTGCGTATTAATGACGTAAATTAGCCTTAACTTAATCACACAAACAAAAAATATTATGAAACTTATTAAACTATTTTTAATTGCTACCGCATTTTTAAGCACATCGCTTTATGCACAAGCTCAGCAATCACCAGATATACTATTAGAGTCTGTTGCAGACACCCTTTTTGCTGATATAGGAAAAGTGAACAGTAAAGGTAATGCCAGTAAAAGTGAAATGTCGGGAATTGTTGAAAAACGTTTAATGCCACATATTGATATTAAGTTTGTGTCTTTTAAACTATTAGGTAAACACATTAAAGGCATTGAGCGCCAACAAGCTGTTGATTTTATTGACGCGGTTGAGCATTACTTAACTGGTACATACGCCGGTGCATTAATGAAATACACAGGCCAAAAAGTGGTTTTTGAGCATAATAATGCACAAAGCGATTCAGAATATGCCACGGTTAATACGCAAATTATAGAGCCTAACGCCCCCACAATTGATTTAAGCTTTAAGTTACGGCTAGGTAAAGATAACCAATGGAAGGTGTATGATATTGTAGCCGAGGGTATTTCGCTTTTAAGTGCTAAGCAAAAAGAGATAATTCAGCGCATTTCAGATGTAGGCATTGACCAAGTAATTAGCGAGTTAAAGAATAAATAATTAATCTTTTTGTGTGGAAGAGATTAAGCCCAACTCCAACCTAAAAAGCAGCCATGTAATTACTTACTTGGCTGCTTTTATATTTTTCATTATTCATCTACTTTGTTCTAGCGTGGCGATCTGGGTGTGCTAGAATATCGCCTCTTTGATTAAGCGTGGTGTCAGCTGAAAGCTGCTATAACCTGACCACTTACCCAAGCTACACTGGAGTTGTGTTGTTTAATGGAAAATGTACTGATTTGGCCAAAGGAATATCCGTTACTCATTAAAGGCCTTGTAGAGCAAAACGGTGCCTTTATTTTAGATGCTTTAGAAGCTTGGCCAGCTTGTCGTTCTACCAATGAAGACGATGGTGTGTGTACCACTGTTTTGCCCCCGATTTATTATTTGGCGTGGTTAACACCGCTTGAACCTTTTGAAGAATGCTATTTTCAACATATTTGTGAATACGACGAAGATGCACAGGCATACGTAGGCGCAATGAAAACCCACTTTTACGATAACGAATATACTCCAGAGAGCTTAGTGCTCTTGTTGTGTCAGCGTTTAGAAAAATACGCAAGTGTTGCCGCACAAAATGCAGTTGAAACACCGCTTTCATTATTTAATTTATTTTTTAGCAAACGCTATTTTACACTCATTGAACATGCTTTAAATAATGGCAGTAAGCTTAGTGCTGTTGATGCGTTATCGCTATGGAAAGAAGTTGATTTTAGAGATCGCTTAAGTCACTTCATACCTGAGTCAATTGCTGACTTAGAAGTGTTAAGTGGGCTTGCAAGTGACAAAGTAGCAATGGGTAAAGACTATTTTACTTTATTGAAACAAGTATCGCCTGATGTTGATTCTGTGGTTTTACTTGAGCAAGCGCTCCTAACACATTTACGTAAAAAAACGGCCAAGCAAACAATGGCTATGCGCTTTATTGAGCAAGGTGCAACCGGCACACTAGCTGATGATAACGGTAAAACAGCATTCATGTGGGCGGCAGAGCGTGGTTTTGTAAACGTTGTGCAAACCTTATTACCTCAGCAAGATAAAAAAGCCCTTGATAGCCTTGGTAATACTGCATTGCATTATGCTGTGCTCTCTAAAAATGAATCGTTAATGGTGATGCTAATAAAAGCAGGCTTTGATTTTAGAGCGCGTAATAACGAGGGCCTAAGTTGCTACCGATTGGCTGTGAGCATTAAAGCGCAAAACCTAGTTAAATGCCTAGAGCGTGATTTTGGAATTAAAGAGCTATCCCCAGAAGGGCAATTTGATCGCATTAAAAAAGTGCATGTTTTACATGCTATTGTGACTTTATTATTGCCATTACAGTTATTTTTCTTTTTTGATGAAGCGCTGACCATAAAAAGTGAACTGACGCTTGGTTTAACTATGGTTACGGTGATTTGTTTTTTCTTTGCTATGAGCTTAAAGCGCTGCGCTTTGTATCCACATATAAAACACCCTTGGGGTTTATTTGTATTGAGGGGCTTTTCGTTATTGAGCTTATTAGCTCAGCTAGGTTTAGCGGGTATAGTGACGTTGGCTGCACTAAGTGAATTGGTTTAAATAGTTAATACGTATTTAAAATGTATAAAAAGCGCGTTTATTCAATAGTAAACGCGCTTTTTTATTTTACTTGTTAAGTTCGTTAGCGGCTTTTTCGTCAGCTAAATCTTCTTTTAGTTTGCGAATTTTTAAGCCTAACTCTTGCCCGCGGTGCCTTGCATAATAAGTGCACCCAATAAACATGAAAGATGCAAATAACAACTCAAGTAAAACCCAAATCAGCTCATCAGGTGCAACCCAAAGCATAGTTAAGCCATGAATAAAATAAAGCATAACAACAAAGTTTGCCCAAGCATAGGTATAAGTACTGTCTTTTATAATACCTCTGAGTGGAAGTAATAGAGGAATTATAGGTACAAATAACGACATAACATCGAGCGGGCCTTCTTGAGGCGGCACAAAGTACATCCATAATGGCATTAAAATGAGCAGGCCAATATAGCCAATTAAAGCAATGCGTTGAAATTTTACGGTTATTGGCTTTTTAGCAGGGGGTTGCGCTGTGTTCATTGAAGTTTACTCGCAATTTTTGTCAGGCGTATACCAACGCTTTGGCATATTTTAATTTCGTCTTTACTTAACTGGGCACTATTGTTGCTACCGGCAACGTGCGTAGCGCCATAGGGGGTACCGCCAGTTTGAGTGCCTAATAATTCGGGCACATCGTAAGGTACACCAAGTAGCATCATTCCGTGGTGTAGTAAGGGCAATGATAAATTAAGCAGTGTGGCCTCATTACCACCATGCATACTGCTTGACGATGAAAACACACATGCGGGTTTATCAATTAGTTGGCCTTTGAGCCATAGCTCGCTGGTGGTTTCCCAAAATGCTTTGGCTTGAGAGGCCATCATACCAAATCGGGTAGGTGTACCAAAAGCCAAGCCATCACACTGTATAAGGTCATCTTTACTAATGACAATGTCGTGCGGGTTTTTAGCTACAAACGTTCTCAGTAGGGCTGTTGCGCCTTGTTGCTCTATTGACTCAGCTATTTCATGGGCCATTGCTTCAACGGAGCCATGGCTCGAGTGGTAAAGTACCACGATGGTTGTACTCATTATAAAACGCTTAAAACGTTTTCTGGTGGGCGACCAATTGCGGCTTTACCATTGTGTTCAACAATAGGGCGTTCAATTAATTTTGGATGCTGAACCATGGCGTTTATAAGCGTGGTTTCGTTTGTTTCGTCTTTTAAATTTAGCGTTTTGTACTCGGTTTCTTTTGTACGCATTAAATCACGAGCAGAGCTAAAACCAAGTTGTTCTATAAGTGTAGTAATTTGATCAGATGTTAAAGGCGTTTTTAAATACTCAACAACGGTGGGCTCAATTGATTTACTTTGTAAAAGGGCAAGTGTTTCACGCGATTTAGAACAACGCGGATTATGATAAATAGTAACAGACATAAAAGTTTCCATAGTGTTAATTGCCTCTATTTTAGGGCAACAGCTTGCAGACTTAAAGCCTTGCAAGCTCTTTTTGTAAACGGCGGTACTGAGTAAGTAATGCTTTTAATCGCTGCTGTTTTATTAACTCTGTTGATTCTACGAAGTTAAGCGCTTTTTGGATTTCATCAGCGGCTTTCATGTAAGCACCGTATTGAGATAGCACGTCAGCGTTTGCCTCGTGATAGGCCGCCAATTTGTCTTGTTTTTTGTACGCGTCAGCCAGTAGCTCTTTACCTAAACTATGCTCTGGTTTTTCTAATAAAAAACCTTTAAGCACGTTTTCAGCAAGTTCGTATTGCTTAGCTTCTAATGCTGCATTTGCATAATTGAGCGTAATTACTTGATTGTTAGGGCGGTAATTATGTAGTTCAGCTAAAAATGAAACGGCTTCGTCGGCTTTTTTTTGCGCTATGAGTAGATCAGTTTGCGTATCAATATAAAATAAATTCTTAGGGTCACTTTTTAATAGCTTGCTTAAAATAGTGTCTGCTTCATCCAGTTTTTCTTGATCAAGTAAACTTAACGCTAAACCGTAATTAAGTGCTGTATTGCTGTAGCTGTTTTCACGAAGGAGTTTTCTAAATAAGGCTTCAGCATTTTCTGGTTTGTTGTCGTAACGTGCAAGTACTCGGCTTTTAGCAAGGTTAAATTCGAGGCTTGCAGGTAAGCGACGCTTTGGGTACTGCTCAGCACGAAGACGTACATCAGACACTCGGCTTTCAGGCAGTGGGTGAGTAAGCAAAAATGCAGGTGGTTTATACTTATAACGAATTTGTGCAGCCAGTTTAGTTAAAAAGTCGCTAGATGCACGCGCATCAAACCCTGCATTATTAAGTGTTTGCATGCCTATTCGATCAGCTTCTTGTTCAGCAGAGCGACTGTGTGTTAATTGGCTAAAAGCAGATTGTGTTTGGCTTGCTGATATAATGGCAATACCAGCGTCTGGGGCAACAATAGTTGCTAAAATACCGGCAATCATCCCCGCTATAGTCATTGCGCTGTTATCTTGTTGTTGCTGGATTCTGCGTGCTAAATGGCGCTGAGTGACATGAGCGATTTCGTGACCGAGTACAGATGCAAACTGACTTTCGCTATCGGCTTGCGCAATAAGGCCTGTATGAACACCGACATGTCCGCCGTAAAAAGCAAAAGCGTTAATGTCAGAGTTATTGATCCAAAAAAATGAAAACGGAAAACGTACATCGTTTGCGTTTGCAACAAGCTTTCTACCAATGGTAGTTAGGTATTCATCTAATACGGGGTCGTTAATAATCGGTGAACCACCACGTATTTGCATCATCATTACTTCCCCAATCGCTTGTTCTTTTTCGAGGGGGAGTACTTGTAATGCAGAAGTTCCCAAATCAGGAAGATTAAAGTTAGTTTGCGCCTTTAATGGCTCACTTACTAGAAGGCTAAATGTAAGTACGGCACTGCATAAAGATATAAAGGCTGATTTTAGCTGCATTTTATTCCTTGTTTATTGGCTCGCCAATAGCAATTTTGGCTATGTCTATTTCGTCACTGCTTGCACGGATGTCTTTTTCGCACAATTGGTAGAGTTCTTTTATTGAGACTCCATCTATCTTTATTACGTTCAACTCTCGCTGCAAAAAAGTAATAATTTTATGAACCACTTTGTGTGAGTGCAAAATGAGGGCTTTATCGGCTTTATCACCGCGCTCAAAGTAAGAACCAATAAATTTATGTAGTTGATTTAGCCTTAAAAGCACTTTCATTGAATGCGGATCCCATACTCTAAACTCCATAAAGCGGTTATCTTTTATGTATTGGTCAACAATAATATCTTTTGCATAAGGCAGTGCCCACAATTCGAAGCCCCTGTCTGTAAATACCTGGTGTAATGCAATACGAGGTTTATGTTTAGTATGGATCTCACCTAAATCGTCCTCAAAGCCGTCGAGTATGTCTAGATTCCAGTTACGTCTGTCTATAAGTTGTTTTACGGCGTTATCAAATCCATGCTCTAAAACACCTTCAGACTCGCTAACTGAAGAGGCAACTAAATGATAAAAAGGAGGAAGCTCCCCCCAATTTATTTGCTTTTTATACCAATTAATCTCTTTGAGTGTTGGATTACTTGGTAAATGCGCTTTATTATGCGTGCGAGACATTAACCTGTCCTTACTACTAACTATGTATTACAGAATAAACCATTGCAGGCATTGTTTTAAGAAAAAGTTACATTTGTTGATATTTTACTGGCTACTGATGCACAGCAATGCGACTTATTATTCATTTTAATAAATCGGTAAAGCGAGTATGTTACACCAAGATTTACGAAGTTATAGATGTCCTCAACAGTTTATTCAGTTTAAATTAGGGCTACGTGAAGCATTATCTACACGGCAAGCCATCACTTTTAGTGTAAATAGTGATGAGAGCATGGATGATATTGAGCGATATTTAAAAAAATATGCTTACAGTTACAACTTAGATAAACAAAAAGGTTTATTATTAGTGGAGCCATTACGTGTTTGAATATATAAAAACATGGTACGAAAGAAAATTTTCTGATCCTCATTCGGTCACCTTATTATTTTTACTAGTCGTTTCTGTTGCCTTACTGTACTTTTTTGGCTCGTTAATTGTGCCGGTTTTAGTGGCATTAGTTATTGCTTATTTACTTGATTGGCCTGTTGTACATTTAGAGCGCCTTGGTTTACGCCGTTTTACAGCAACCGTGATCGTAATGCTTATATTCACAGGCGTTATGCTTACTTTAATTTTAGTGATTGGTCCTGTTCTTTGGAAACAAACCAGTAACTTAGTGCAAGAAACCCCTCATATGTTAGAGCAAGGTAAGTCGTATTTAGTTGCCTTACCCGAGCAATACCCAAGTTTAATAAATGCCGACCAAGTACAAGGCATTGTTGCTACTGTCGAGGCTAAAGTTATTGAGTTTGGCCAAGTGGTTTTATCGTTTTCATTAACGTCGTTAAAAGATTTAGTGGCGTGGTTAATTTACTTAGTGCTTGTACCGTTGCTCGTGTTTTTTATGCTTAAGGATAAGCTAGAGTTAACGGGTAGTGTGGCTAAATTAATTCCGCAACAGCGTCGTTTAATTTTGCAAGTATGGAATGAAATGAACCAACAAATTATGAATTACATTCGCGGGAAAGTGTTTGAAATTTTAATTGTAGGTGGCGTTTCGTTTATCGCGTTTACATTTTTAGATTTACGCTACGCAGCCTTATTAGGTGTGTTAGTTGGTTTTTCTGTGTTAATTCCGTTTGTGGGTGCTGCGCTGGTGACTATTCCGGTCGCTGCTGTGGCGTTATTTCAATTTGGATTAGAAACTCAATTTTGGACTATTTTGATTATTTACGGGATTATACAGGCCCTTGATGGCAACGTACTCGTGCCATTGTTATTTTCAGAAGCGGTTGACTTAAATCCTGTATTTATAATTGTCGCAGTTTTGTTTTTTGGTGGTCTTTGGGGCTTTTGGGGGGTATTTTTTGCCATTCCTTTGGCTTCGCTTGTTAAGGCATTGATTACCGCTTGGTCTTCAACGCAAGAAGAGCTAAATAATAAACTGACAGAGGGTTAGTTCAAAAAGGCATAGAAAACGCACCGTCAGTACTAATTGATTATTACTCAATACGTTTAAAGTTATGTAATATTGGTAATAAGATATATCTTTTAGTAATAAGGTGCGTTTTTAGATGTCTGACTCTTTATTAAGCCCTGAGCAAGTATACCTCGATGCAAATGCAACAACGCCGGTGTTGCCATGCATTGCTCAGGTGGTTTCTCATACAATGCAAATTTGCTTTGGTAATCCATCAAGCCCACACATTACAGGTATTCAAGCTAAGCATTTGTTAGAACAAACCCGTGAAAACGCACGAACAGTGATAGGCGCAAAAGAGGGAAATATTTTGTTTACCTCTGGCGCGACTGAAGGCATTCAAACCGCTGTCGTATCTACACTCATTAATGCTAAAACTCATAAAATAGATAATCCAGTATTATTGTATGGTGCAACTGAGCACAAAGCGGTACCTAATACCTTAAAACATTGGAATGATGTATTGGGTATTAATGCCAAAATTTTAGCAATTCCGGTAAATAGTAAGGGTATTCTAGACCTTACTTTTATTGCAGAACACATTCCTAATGCGCTTATGATATGCACAATGGCAGTAAACAATGAAACCGGCGTGTATCAAGATTTAGATGCTATTGAACAAACGATCCGTTTTTTAAACCCTGACGTGTCGTGGATGGTCGATTGTGTTCAAGCATTGGGCAAAAAGCAACTCAATCTAAGCGCGACTACAATAGATTATGCTCCCTTTTCGGGCCATAAACTTTATGCACCCAAAGGCATCGGTTTTTTATATATACGAGCTGGCAGTGCCTATACACCGTTTATAGCAGGGGGCGGGCAAGAGAGCGGTATGCGTTCGGGTACCGAGAACTTACCCGGTATTGCCGGGTTAAATAAACTATTTAGCTTACTGCTAGACAGGTCAGATACAACGTTTAAACCAATCGATGTGCTCAATAGCTACCGCGCGCAAATAAAATGCGCGATTGAAGATACTTTTGGTGATGTTACGTTTAATCATAGTTTTGAGCATTCGGTACCAACAACGCTCAACTTTGCGGTAAATGAACTAACAAGTAAAGAAGTGATTGATTTATTTGATGCTGCTGGTATTCGTGTCAGTGGAGGGTCTGCATGTAGCACGGGTTCTTCAACGAGCTTTGTGCTTGATGCTATGGGCGTTAAGCAATGGCAGAGTGAAAATGCAATTAGGCTATCGTTTGGTCCCGCAGCTACAGCCGAAGAAATAGCAAATGCGTGTGAATCTATACGTGCATTAAAAGCCATTTTGCAGGCTAACTGTTTAATAGTATCTGATAGCGCAACCCCTCACCAAGATGTGTGCGCGCTTGGTTTAACGCAGTTTAGGCACCAAGGAGCATGTTGCTGGTTATATGTAAGTGAGAATAAACAGGCAATTATTATAGATCCTATTGTAGAGCTCATACCGCGTTTAGAAAAAATAGCTAATACACAAAACCTCACTATTAAGGCAGTGCTTAATACACACACTCACCAAGAGCGCCATTGCGGCGTTACTTTATTACGCAGTGTATTAGGGAGTCGATGCGATGACATTGAAATAGATAAACTGGGGTGGCCAATACATGCAGCGTATATTGACCTTAATAACCAACGATTAGAAAAAATAGCCACACCAGGGCACAGTGAAGATAGCGTAAGTTATGTTCTAAAAAATGAAGATAATCATATCAATTATTGCTTTTGTGGTGACCTAATATTACCCGCAGGCTTGGGGAACACGTCTCTAGCTGGTGGCAATGCAAAGGCCATGGCTCATTCTATTCTAGCGCTTGCTGAGCAGCTAGATGAAACAAGTGTGATTTGTTCAGGACATGATTATTTACAATGTTTTGCGATGAACTGGGAGGCAGAGCAACAACAAACACCTTTATTAAACGGATTAATAAACGGCCAAATGAGTATTGATGAATTTGTTACTGAAAAACAGCTGGATGATCAGGCTAAAGAAAAATCAAGGTCACAATTGTGTGGTTATGTCACCGCGTTGCCCGAATCATATATTCAGCAATTAAATTTTGATAGTGCAAAGGCAATGCTTACTAAAAACGATGCGTATTTGATTGATACCAGAGAGCCATACGAGCATGGTGCCAATAATGTATCGCAATTGTTTCGCACCAAAGAAATAAAAACACTTAATATACCGCTTAGTAGAATGGCTAATGCGTTGATGGAAGGTCAGCTTAGTAAGAGCGGTAAATATATATTGTTGTGTCGTAGCGGTAACCGATCAAAGCTTGCGGCTGCTAACCTAACGCAACTAGGGTATCAAACAGTGTATAACTTAGAGGGTGGTTTGGCATTGAGCCTCTAATTATACGACACTAATAGGATTCAAATTAAATCGGCTCTGGTAGCCGATTTTTTATTTATTCACATAAATGTCATAACTATTAAAAATGTACTGAACGTTTAGTAAAATTCACGAACATAGCAACTTAATCGATTAAGCTTTGTGGGTGCCTTTGAAATTGCGGGTAAAATAATTTGCAAAATATTTATGATACCGGTGTCAAAAGACAAAAATTGCGTTATCATCTGCGTATAAAATAGTAAAAGCAGCGCTTTTTTTACGTTTTTAACTATACTATCAGCGTTTTATTTTAGTGTGTTTAGTGTGTATTAAAGACTTTTACATCATAAAAAGAAACTATAAATCAACCGGTTAAAATTTTTAGAGGATATTTAAATGTCGAACCGAACGCAATTAGCAAGTTGGCAAGCCCTTGAACAAAGTGCTGCTAAGATGAAACAAACACATCTTAAAACGTTATTTGCACAAGACGGTACCCGCTTTTCTAAGTTTTCAACTCAGATCCCAGGTGTATTATTCGACTACTCTAAACAATTAATTGATAACGATGTTTTTGCTAATTTAGTGTCGCTTGCTAAAGAGTGCGATATTGCCTCTTGGCGAGATAAAATGTTTAGTGGTGAAAAAATCAACATCACCGAAGAACGCTCTGTACTGCATACTGCATTACGTAATCGTGCACATACTCCATTAATTGTTGATGGAGAAAATGTAACACAAGCGGTTGATAATGAACTTGCCAAAATTAAAGTATTTGTTGAAAAAGTGCGAAGCGGCCAATGGCTTGGTTATACGGGCAAAGCGGTGAAAGACGTTGTCAGCATTGGAGTAGGCGGGTCGAACCTAGGTCCTCAAATGGCAACTGAGGCGTTAAAAGCACTCGCAGACAACACGTTAAATGTGCATTACGTGTCAAATGCTGATGGTGTACAAATTGCTTCTGTACTTAAAAATATTGATCCCGAAACAACACTATTTGTTATCTCGTCAAAAACATTTACTACATCAGAAACCATGACGAACGCTAAAACAGCGGTAGATTGGTTTTTAGAAACAACAAAAGATGAAAGCACAATTGCTAAACATTTTGTTGCAGTAAGTACAAATTTAGAAAAAACAGCTGCCTTTGGTATTGCTGATGAAAACGTATTCACTATGTGGGATTGGGTAGGTGGTCGCTTTTCATTATGGAGTGCGATAGGCTTACCGATTGCGCTGTATTTAGGTTATGACGCATTTGAAGAAATACTAACAGGTGCTTTTGAAGTTGATGAACACTTTAAAAATGCGCCGCTTGAGCAGAATATTCCTTTAATAATGGCTTTGTTAAGTGTTTGGAATACCAGCTTTTTAGGGTATACGTCGCAAGCAATTTTACCTTACGACCAATCTCTTCACATGTTACCTGCGTATTTACAACAAGGTGAGATGGAAAGTAACGGTAAGCATGTTAACTTTGCAGGTAAAGTAGTAGCGTACACCACGGTACCAATCATTTGGGGTATGACTGGTATTAACGGTCAGCACGCGTTTTATCAATGCCTGCACCAAGGCAACGTGATTGTGCCAGCAGATTTTATTGCATCTGTTAAACCACAAATAAATGTTGATAAGCATCATGACATTTTATTATCAAACTTTTTTGCTCAAACAGAAGCAATGATGAGTGGCGTTGATGCAGAACAAGTTACAGCCGACTTAACAGCTAAAGGTAAATCGCAGGCGCAGATTGATGAACTACTAAATCACAAAATTCATCAAGGGAACCGCCCAACAACATCAATGCTGCTAGACACTGTTGATGCTAAAACGGTAGGGCGTTTAATTGCGTTATACGAACACAAAATCTTTTGCCAAGGCATAATTTTAGACATTTGTTCATTTGATCAATGGGGTGTTGAACTGGGCAAAGGCTTGGCATCTAAAATTGAAAGTGAGCTTACAGATGATAGTGTAAATCACGATCACGATAGCTCTACAAGTGGACTGATGGCGTACTATAAGCAACACCGTACGCAGTAACAATTTAACCTGCTTAAAAGTAGGTAAACCGAGTACCTTTGAACGGGTAGCGCTGGAGTGCTTAGGGTCTGTATTTTTGTGAGAGGAGATACAGAATCCTAAGGCTCATTTAATAAAGCGTAGATGATAAAAAAATAATAATACATCATCAATTAAGAACAATTCAGCAGGCTTTTTAACACATTATAAAAGCTATCATAATCCAAGTTATAAACAGGCATACCCGCGAACTTATTTAGGACGGGGTATCACAACGTAGAGAGTAACTATGCTTAATCCTTTTGATATCATAATTTTTGGGGGCGGTGGTGATCTTGCGTTACGCAAATTACTACCTGCAATGTACAGAGCATATCAAGAAGGGAACCTACCTGAAGGCTCACGCATCCTGCCAACAGTTCGTGAAGAAAGCAAACGTGCCGAATACATTGAAACAGCGCACAAAGCACTACAAGAGTTTTTAAGTAAAGGTGAATTTAACGCCAAAGATTGGAAAGCATTTTCTACTTATTTAGTGCCAGTGGTGAGTAATGTTACTGAAGCTGACGATAACTGGGATGTGCTTAAAGAGATCTTAGATGAGCACGATAGTACTAAATCTCGCGTGTTTTACTTATCTTTACCACCAGCCGTTTATGGCAAGTGTTGTGAAATTCTTTCTACAAAAGATTTGATTACGCCAACATCGCGTGTAGTCGTAGAAAAACCAATCGGTTACTGTGGTGAATCTGCAGAAGCAATAAACGCTAAAATTGCTGAATTTTTTGAAGAAGACCAAATTTTCCGTATAGACCATTACTTAGGTAAAGAAACAGTACAAAACCTAATGGCACTGCGTTTTTCAAATTCATTATTTGAAAACATGTGGGATGCTAAATCGATTGATAATATTCAAATTAGTCTTTCTGAAACCGTAGGCCTTGAGAGCAGAGCTGGGTTTTACGACAAAGCCGGTGCACTTCGTGATATGGTTCAAAATCACTTATTACAGCTTTTGTGCCTTGTTGCAATGGAAGCTCCTAATAAGCTTAATGCTAATAGTATTCGTAACGAAAAACTAAAAGTACTCGAAGCGCTTCGTCCACTTTTTGATTCAGATGTTGATAGCAACATAGTACGCGGCCAATATGTACCGGGCGATTTAAACGGAAAAATAGTTCCTGGCTACCTTGAAGAGCTAAACGAAGGCGCTAGTAAAACAGAAACCTTTGTTGCTATTCGTGCACACATTGATAATTGGCGCTGGGCTGGCGTACCATTTTACCTTCGTACTGGTAAACGCATGGCAAAACGTTGTGCTGAAATAGTGGTTGAGTACAAAAAAGTATCGCACAATATTTATGAAGAAAATGTTGGCAACATTGAACCAAACCGCTTAGTTATTCGCCTTCAGCCTGAAGAAACGATTCAGCTAACGCTTATGTCAAAACGTTTGGACAACCTTGAAATGCAATTAGAGCCGGTAACGATGAACATTGAGTTATCACAAGCTTACAGTAACGGTTTCCATTCTGATGCGTATAAACGTTTAATGCTTGATGCGGCTGCAAATAACCCATCGTTGTTTATTCACCGTGATGAGGTTCGTCAAGCATGGAAATGGATTGACCCGATTGTTGAGCGTTGGCAAGAAAAAGGTAAGCCTGCACTTTACCGCGCCGGTACGTGGGGGCCTGATGATGCCGATGAACTATTAGCAGAAAACAACCATGTGTGGTTTAACACAGGTGATAAGGCATAATTATGGCGACTTTAGTTGAAAAATTTTTTGATGATAAAGATGCACTAACAAAAGAGTTATCGGCAACCTTAGAGCAATCATTAATAGATGGTATTAAAGATGATGGCCGCGCGGTACTAATGGTATCAGGCGGGTCATCACCCGCTGCAGCATATAAGCATTTATCAACCCTTGATTTAGATTGGCAGAACGTTGACGTAGCCATGGTTGATGAGCGCTGGGTTGAGCCAAATCACGAGAAAAGTAATGAAGCTTTTATTAAAAGTACGTTGTTGCAAAATTTTGGCAATGCAGCCAACTTTATAACAATGAAAAACGATGCTTCTACTGCACAACAAGGTGCTGAAAAATGTGAAACCGCGTATAGTGCACTCAAAGCGCCTTATGATGTAACTATTTTAGGTATGGGGCCTGATGGGCACACTGCATCTTTGTTTCCACACGCAGATGGATTAGAAAATGGTTTAACCACCACTCAAACGGTTTGTGCGATTAACGCAATACAAAGCGACGTGACGGGGAGTATTACCGAGCGTATGACGCTTACCTTGCATGCAATAGCAAATTCTAAAGTGGTAAAACTACTTATTAGCGGTGAAGAAAAGCTCGCTGTTTATAAGCAAGCTAAGGCAGGGGGCGATGTTAACGATATGCCTCTGCGTGCTGTGCTAAACCATCCTGATATAAATATTGAAGTGTATTGGGCTCCATAATTTAATCAAATTTGCAGTACTCACTCAATTTTATAAAGGCGGCTAAATTAGCTGCCTTTTTGTTTGTTTAAATATTCTCCAATATGAGTAAGTTTATAGGTGAATACCTGTTAACTATTGTAAATGGGTTGCTTAGTTTTGTATGCTAAATAGCCGCGTAACGCTTTATTTTTAAGCGCATTTTAAAATTATTACGTGTATGTTTTTTGGCAACGTGCAGATTTATTTAAATTTTATTTTTAGATGGCTTATGTCATAAAACTTTCCCTTCCTTTTTCGCTTCAAAAGCATTAGCCTTAGTGCATTAACAATGAAACTTATAAAATTAAAAACGGAGCAGTAACATGGCGGAGCAACAAGTACAGCCTTTACACAATGAAAAACATGCCAACATTAAAATTCAAAACGGCATCAATGTAGAATTTATGAAAACTCAACATTTAGTGCCTGTAGTAGCACATGAGTTTGCGCGTGTAGCAAATGAGTTTCCTATGTCGTTTGTTAAAAATAACGAAGCAGGTACTTTCCAAGCAGTTGCAATGTTTGGCTTAGAGCCAGGCGAAAACTTATTTGTTGAAGGCGACAAATGGACAGCTTCTTTTGCACCAATGGCGTCTACACGTTACCCACTAGGTTTAGTTAAACACCCAGAGCAAGACCAATTTGGTATTGTTATTGATGAAGCAAGCCCACTTGTAAGCGAAACAGACGGTAATGCGTTATTTGAAAACGGTGAAGAAACAGATTACCTAAAACGTCGCAAAGAGTCGCTAGTGTCTTTCATTGAATTTTCTCAAGTAACAGATGCGTTCACTAAATTCCTTGCTGACAAAGAGCTACTGATAGCACAAACGTTAACAGTAGACATCAAAGGCGAGAAAAAAGACATCAACGGTATTTACCTTATCGACGAGAAAAAACTAAATGAGCTAAGCGATGCAGACTTCTTAGAGCTTCGTAAGCGCGGCTATTTAGCACCAATTTACTCTTTCTTAACGTCTACTCACCAAGTAGCACGTTTAGCGCGTTTAAAAGCCAAACAAGCTTAATTTAAACACGTTAACTATAAAAAGCGCCTCAAGGCGCTTTTTTTATGCCTTTAAACTTACTTTAGTTGAAATTTACGTTTTAACCGTTCACATTGGTTTCAATACTTTTTTGATAAGGGCCAGTCATGAAAAAAATAATCTTATTATCTATTTTAGCCAGTGCGTGCATAGGGTTTAGTCACAGTGCACTAAGTGAAGAATCTCCGCTTGCCATTGCCATTCATGGTGGCGCAGGAACAATAGATAAAGCAAAATTTTCCCCTGAGCAAGAAAAAGCCTACCGTGCTAAATTATCCGAAGCTGTTGAAGCAGGTTACAGCGTTCTTGAAAAAGGCGGGGAAAGCTTAGATGCGGTGACGGCTGCAATTACAGTATTAGAAAAGTCTGAGTTTTTTAATGCAGGGCGCGGTGCAGTATATACATATGACGGTGGGCATGAACTCGACGCATCAATTATGGACGGGCGTAACCGCCAAGCTGGGGCTGTTGCAGGTGTAAAACATGTAGAGAGCCCAATTAAACTTGCTCGTTTAGTTATGGATAACTCAGTGCACGTTATGCTCAGTGGGCAAGGTGCTGAGGAATTTGCAAAAGAGCAAGGTATTGAACTTATCGAAAATAACATATTTGATACTAAACATCGTTACGATGCGCTGCTTAAAGCAAAAGATAAGCTCGATAAAGCCAAAGCAACAACTAAGTCATATCAGGCTGCACACAATGCACTACCAGATAACTTTAAAATGGGCACTGTTGGCGCTGTTGCCCTTGATAAAAATGGTAATTTAGCTGCAGGCACATCAACCGGTGGAATGACGGCAAAGCGCTACGGCCGTGTTGGAGATGCTCCTGTTATAGGTGCTGGTACGTTTGCTGAGAATGAGTCATGTGCGGTATCAGCAACCGGCCATGGTGAATATTTTATTCGCTACAACGTGGCAAGTGATATTTGCGCTCGTGTTAAATACCAAGGCAGTACAATCTCTCAAGCTGGTGATGAAGTAATAAACAAGGTATTAGAGCCAATAGGTGGTACAGGCGGTGTTATTATAATCGACACGCAGGGCAATATTAGTTTACCGTTTAACACGTCGGGTATGTATCGCGCGAGTAAATCGAATACGCAAGCAACTTATGTAGGCATTTTTAAAGGCGAATAGGAATACAGACTGATACATGTGATTAAATGTCAAACAACTGAGTGTTTAATGATTTGTAGGATTAACCCGAGCCGTTAACTTTGATACAATTATGGCTCTTTTACATATTTTATAAGGTATGCGGGTGGTTAACCTAGGTCAGTTGTTTGGCGAGCTAAAAACGTGCTTAAAAAAAGATCAATTCATATTCAAAAAACGCCTTCATGGTGTTAAAAAAATAGCCGACGAAACTAAGCAAGCCAATGCGCTTGAAAAAATAGCCGCAGATATAACCCGCAGCCAACAATCAAAAGAAAAACGATTAGCTAACTTGCCACAGGTAACATACCCTGAGCAGCTGCCTGTAAGTCAAAAAAAACAAGCCATTAAAGACGCAATAGCAAATAATCAAGTTGTTATTATTGCCGGTGAAACGGGCTCGGGAAAAACGACGCAAATACCTAAAATGTGTCTAGAGCTTGGCCGTGGAGTTGATGGGTTTATTGGCCATACACAACCACGTAGGTTAGCCGCACGCACCGTTGCAAACCGTATTGCTGATGAGATGAAGTGTGAACTTGGCCAACAAGTGGGTTTTAAAATCCGCTTTAGTGATCAGGTTTCTAACAATACATACATTAAACTGATGACAGACGGTATTTTACTGGCTGAAATTCAGCAAGATCGCTTTTTAAATCAATACGACACCATAATTATTGATGAAGCCCACGAGCGTAGCCTAAACATTGACTTTATTTTAGGGTACTTAAAAAACTTACTGCCTAAGCGTCCAGATTTAAAAGTTATAATTACCTCAGCAACGATTGACCCTGAGCGTTTTTCTAAGCATTTTAACGATGCGCCAATTATTGAGGTATCAGGTCGTACTTTCCCTGTTGATGTTCGTTACAACCCAATTAGCGATATTAAAAAAGAGGGTATGGAAGCAGAAGGTGACCAGTTACAAGGTATTTTTGATGCCGTTGACGAGCTGTGCGCAGAAGGCCCTGGCGACATACTTATATTTTTAAATGGTGAGCGTGAAATTCGTGACACTGCCGACGCGTTGAGTAAGCGAAATTTAAAACACACTGATGTACTCCCACTGTATTCGCGTTTATCAAATGCAGAGCAAAACCGAATATTTGCACCGCATTCGCGCCGCCATATTATTTTATCGACCAACGTGGCTGAAACGTCATTGACCGTACCGGGTATTCGCTATGTTATAGACCCAGGTACTGCGCGCATAAGTCGCTACAGCTACCGTACAAAAGTACAGCGTTTACCAATTGAGCCTATTTCACAAGCAAGCGCTAATCAGCGTATGGGCCGTTGTGGGCGTGTTGAAGCGGGTATTTGTATTCGCCTGTATTCTGAGGATGACTTTTTATCTCGCCCCGAGTTTACTGACCCGGAAATTCTACGTACAAACTTAGCCTCTGTTATTTTACAAATGCTAGCTTTGGGCTTGGGTGACATGGCGCAATTTCCATTTGTGCAAGCGCCAGATAGCAGAAATATCAATGATGGTTTGACTCTGCTTGAGGAGTTACAAGCAGTAAAGTCGTCTAAACGAGATAATAGAACTGCGTTAACGCAATCTGGTAGGGAGCTGAGCCGATTACCCGTTGATCCGCGTTTGGCTAAAATGGTGTTAACAGCGCATAAGTTAGGTGCACTTCGTGAAGTTATTATCATTGTGGCTGCTTTATCTATTCAAGACCCACGTGAACGACCTCAGGAAAAACGCGCAGCAGCGAATGAAAAACACGGCCGCTTTGATGATCCTGATTCAGACTTTATTGCCTTTTTAAATTTGTGGAATTACTTAGAAGAGCAACAAAGCGAGCTGACAAACAGTCAGTTTAGAAAATTATGCCAAAAAGACTTCCTAGCCTATATGCGCCTGCGTGAATGGCAAGATATTGTATATCAAATAAGTACTGTGTGTAACGAAATGGGCATGAAGGCAACAAGTAATGTTGCTGATAGTGAAGCCGTACACAAAGCCTTACTAAGCGGTATGCTTAGCCATATTGGTTTTAAGGACGAAAAACAAGCTTACAAAGGTGCGCGTAATAGTCAGTTTCATATTTTTCCGGGGTCAGGTTTATTTAAAAAAGCGCCTAAATGGATTATGTCAGCAGAGCTTGTTGAAACGAGTAAATTGTATGCGCGCACTAATGCAAAAATCGATATCAGTTGGGTTGAACCTTTAGCCCAACATTTGGTAAAACGCAGCTACTCTGAGCCCCACTGGGAGAAAAAACCTGGGGCTGTTATTGCCTTTGAGCAACAAACTTTATATGGGTTGTTAGTTGTTAATAAGCGCCGCTGTGTTTATAGCAATATAGACCCTAAAGTTAGTCGTGAGCTGTTTGTACGCACCGCACTGGTTGAACAAGAGCTAGGTTTAAACGAGCGTTTTTTACAGTTTAACCGTGAGCTAATCGAAGATATACAAGTTCTTGAAAATAAGTCGCGCCGACGTGATATTTTAGTTGATGAACAAACCTTATTTGAGTTTTACGATAAAAAAATACCAAAAGAAATTAATAATCGAGCCGCTTTTTTAAAGTGGTATAAAACTCAAAAACAACAAAATAAACACTATCTACATATGACTCGCGATGAGTTAATGCGCCATGGTGCAAACAGTATTACAGAGTTTGATTACCCAGATACATGGCAGCAAGATAATTTAATATTACCGCTTACGTATCACTTTGATCCAGGTCAAGCGGTTGATGGTGTTGCGGTGCAAATACCCGTTGCCTTATTAAATCAAGTGCAAGAAACCGGCTTTGATTGGCATATCCCTGCGTTTAGGCACGAACTTATTAGTGGCTTGATTAAATCGCTACCAAAATCACTTCGACGTAACTTTGTGCCCGCTCCTAATTATGCCGATGCTGTTATTGCGGCGGTAGAGCCGATGCAAGGCACGTTGCTTGACGCACTTACCACACGTTTGTTGAGAATGACCGGTGTACGCGTTGACCCTGAAGCGTGGGATTTAACATCACTTGCTTCCCATTTACGCTTACATTTTGAAGTACGCGATGAGCACAATAAACTACTTGCTCGCGGTTTAGACCTTGCGAAGCTCAAAGCAGAGCTTCAAGGAGAGGTAACCGAAACACTTTCTAAAGTTGCGGATGACGGTATTGAAAAAGCAGACTTAACACAATGG
This sequence comes from Pseudoalteromonas sp. S554, assembly GCF_005930865.1. Classification (NCBI taxonomy): domain Bacteria; kingdom Pseudomonadati; phylum Pseudomonadota; class Gammaproteobacteria; order Alteromonadales; family Pseudoalteromonadaceae; genus Pseudoalteromonas; species Pseudoalteromonas sp. S554. The sequence continues at coordinate 35,461 of NZ_PNDV01000032.1, forward strand.
AACTTTGGTGAACTGCCTAAGTCTTACGTTAAAAAGCAAGGCCAGTACGAAATAAAAGCGTATCCAGCGCTGGTTGATAAAAAATCAAGTGCTGCGGTTGAGCTATTTGATAACGAAATAAAGGCACAGATTGCACACCAGCAAGGCCTTCGCCGATTGGTATTATTAAATGTGCCTTCACCTATTAAATATTTACAGCAAAATCTGCCTAATAAGGCTAAGTTGGGATTGTACTTTAATCCTTTTGGAAAAATAGCCGATTTAATTAATGATTGTATTGCCGCGGGTGTTGATAGCTTATTACTCAAATATGGCGATATTAGAACGAGCAGTGAGTTTGAAAGTGTAAAAGAAGAAATACGTGGCGAGCTAGATGACGCTGTAGTCGATATAGCTATTCACGTTGAACAAGTTCTTAGCATTGCACATGCGCTACATAAAAAAATGAAAGGGCGGGTTGATTTGACCATGATCACTGCGCATGGCGATATTAAGTCTCAGCTTGAGTCGTTAATTTTTAAAGGGTTTGTTAGTCAACATGGTGCGACTAAGCTGACTGATTTAATTCGTTATTTGAAAGCGATTCAAAAGCGATTAGAAAAGCTCCCTGTTGACCCAAACAGAGACAGAGTGTGTGTACTTGAGCTTGATAAAGTGGCAGCTGAGTATAAAAAGCTGTCTAATAAAATACCCAAAGGTATGCCAATACCCAGCGAGATAGAAGCTATATTTTGGATGCAACAAGAGCTAAGAGTTTCATTATTTGCACAAACGCTAGGAACGCCTTACCCTATTTCGTCTAAACGAATTTTAAATGCTATAAAAGAAGTTGAATAATGCTTGCATTTATCAAGAAGGTTAGTACCTTAAAGGTAGGATTTATTTTTGTTTTGAGAAGGAAACGACATAAGCATGTCCTCGGTGATTGAACCTAAAACAAAACGACTATTAGTTGTAGATGATGAGTATTTTAATTACGAAATGCTTAAACCTGCACTAGAGTCTAAATTTGACGTTAGTTATGCTGACTCTGGTCAGAATTGTCTTGCGTCTGCAATTGCCAATCCTCCTGACATTATTTTACTCGATGTATGTATGCCAGGCCTTGATGGCTACGATACGTGCAGAATGCTAAAACATACGCCAGAAACTAAAAACATTCCTGTGGTTATGGTGTCAGGCCTTGAGTCTGAGCTTGAGAAGAAAACAGGGTTTGACGCCGGTTGTGATGCTTATGTAGTCAAACCGTTTGCCATAAGTGCACTGTTAGAGCAAATAAACACAATAGTTTAGAGGGAATTATGTTCACAGAAGATAAACGAAACTATAGACGCATGCAGGTAAACGCTACTGCAATGCTTACAACTATTGAGCCGGTTGCAGGCTTAACTTACACTGCTGAATGCGTAGACTTAAGTGCAACGGGATTGTCATTGCATTTAGATGATTTATTAGAACCAAATACACTTTTGTCTGTTGATATTGCATCAACCCATCCAAGTATTGCCCCTTTAAAAGCGACCGCTAAGGTAATACGTGCCAGCAAAGAAGATGATGGCACGATTACGGCAGGGCTTGAGATAATAGAGTTTAATTAACCAATTAAATGTTAATTAATAAACTTTACAGATAAGCCCTTTTAAGTAAAAGCCTTCAGGGTAGCTGCCCGCAATTGGGTGGTCAGCTGCTTGGTTTAAACGTTCCATTATTAACAAGTCTTTACCCGCGTCTAGTGCTGCGTCTGCAACTACTTTCTGAAATAAGTTTTGTTCCATTAAGCCCGAGCAAGAGAATGTTAATAGTGTGCCGCCTGGCTTTAATATTTGCATAGCTATCATATTGATATCTTTATAGCCCCTGCATGCACCTGTTAGCTGTGCCTTGTTGTCGGCAAATTTAGGCGGGTCCATAACAATGGTGTCGAACTGTTTACCTTCGTCTCTGTACTGGCGTAAAAGTTTAAAAACATCTTGCTTAACAAAATCGACTTTATTTAAATCTAAATTATTATGCTCAACATTACGTTTTGCGGTATCGAGTGCCGGTTGTGATACGTCAACGTTGGTTACATGTGTACAGCCACCACGAAGCGCATAAAGTGAGAATGTCCCTGTGTAGCTAAAGCAGTTAAGAACAGTTTTATCTTTTGAAAAACGCTCAAGTGCTGCACGGCTATCGCGTTGATCTAGGTAAAATCCGGTTTTATGACCTTCTAAAATATCTACCTCAAGCTTTAAACCATTTTCTTCAATAAGCACTGGCTGCTTTGGCTCAGAGCCCCAAAGTACCCCTTTAATTGGCTCTAACCCTTCTTTTGTTCGTACGTCCACGTCTGAACGCTCGTAAATACTGCTGCCTGGAAATATAGCCATCAGTGCGCCTACAATTTCACCTTTGTGGCGCTCTGCACCTGCGCTTAGTAGTTGGCATACAAGTACATTATCAAACTTATCGATTGTAACACCCGGTAAGTAATCAGACTCAGCGGCACATAATCGGTAACCAGTTAATCCGCCTTCTTCAATTACTTGGCTACGAGCTTCAAGTGCTCGGCGTAAGCGTCTCTCAAAAAAGTGTTGATCTATAATTTCTTTTTCGTCAAAGCTCCAAACACGCGCTCGAATCTGAGAATGCGGGCTATAGGCTGCTGTTGCTAAATATTTACCTTCACTGTCGTGAATAGTTACCGTATCGCCCAGTCCCGGTTTACCTTTGATCTTTTTAATGGCTTTAGAAAATAACCATGGGTGTTTTCTTTTTAATGATTTATCGCGACCAGCTTGGAGATAAACGGCAGATGACATAAGGCTTCTCGGTTGTATTAAATAAGCGATGTATTTTAGTCAAGGCAGGGGCAACATACAATGAATGTTTTGCATGAAGCCTATAAAGCGCGGTAAAGTATGACTAATTCAATATGTTAATAAATTTTTGGAAACTACCTTGGCAGAAACCACGTTATCTCCCGCATTACAAATACTCTCTGGGCAATGTCGTGACTTTATTACATCGCTTAAACATGCTGATGTTGCTCATGATATTACCCATATAGAACGTGTGGTTAGAGTGGCAATACAACTTTGTGAAGCTGAAAATGCCAATATGGCGATTGTTTTGCCTGCAGCATGGTTACACGACTGTGTCGCAGTGGCTAAAAATCACCCTGACAGAGCCAAAGCATCGACTATGGCAGCCGATAAAGCGATTGGGTTTTTAAAAGGCTTAGGTTATGACGCAAACTTGTTTGAAGAAATTCATCATGCAATAGCGGCACATAGCTTTAGTGCTAACATTAAAATTAAAACGCTTGAGGCGCAAATAGTACAAGATGCAGATAGAATGGATGCTCTTGGTGCCATTGGTGTTAGCCGTTGCATGAAAGTAGGGGGCTCTATAGGGCGTTTACTTTACAGCCCTGACGATCCTTTTTGTACAACTAGAGAGCCTGACGATAAAAAATTTACTTTAGATCATTTTTTTATAAAACTTTTAAATATTGCTAAGAGTATGAACACGCCATCAGCTAAAGCTGAAGCGCAAAGACGCACTCACTATATGGATGCGTTTTTAGAGCAGTTAAAGTCAGAGATTGGTGAGTAATATGAGCAACAAAACAATGCCTTTACTATCGGGGATTGATCACTGCCACATAAACGTAAATAACCTTTCGAATGCAGTGACTTGGTATGAAAAAGTACTTGGCTTTAAAGTAGTTGAGGAGCTTGCGTTTTGGGACGAGACAGGCAAAGGGCCTTTAACACTCCAAGACCGAAATACCACAACACGCTTAGCATTGTTTGAAGGTCAAGTTCGCAGCAAAGGAATTGCGTTTGGTGCTACTGGAGAACAATTTATAGCGTGGCTTGCGCACTTCAAATCAATGGACATAAAAACAGTATTAGCCGACCACGGTGTTACGTTCTCAATATATTTTAAAGATGAAAGCGATAATAGTCATGAAATAACATCTCATGATTATGAACATATTAAGATGTTTTACCCATCTGTTGAGCAGGGATCACACAGTGCTAAAAAGAGTTAACGTTCTTGATTGCTTTGCTTGATATTGAGTATTTCGTCTAGTTTATTAACTAATAAATCAATAATAGCTGGGTCAAAGTGGCTACCTGCTTGGTCTTTCATATGAGCAACTGCTTTTTCTACACTCCACGCGTCTTTATATGGGCGTTTAGATGTGAGTGCATCAAATACATCTGCAACAGCAACAATTCTACCTTCGATTGAAATTTCATCGCCTTTTAAACCGTAAGGGTAACCTGTTCCATCCCATTTTTCGTGATGCTCTATTGCCAATGTGTGCGCGAGTTGAAGCAATGGAGAAGATGAATTAGCTAAAATTTTTGCGCCAATTAAGGCATGCTCTTTCATGTGTTCAAATTCTTGCTCTGATAACTTTCCGGGCTTTAATAAAATTGCATCGGGAATACCTATTTTTCCAACATCATGCATAGGCGCTGCCTGATGCAGAAGCTCTGCTTGATTTTCTGACATGCCAATACCTAGCGCAAGAACTTTACTGTACTGGCTCATACGAACTATGTGCTCACCCGTATCGGTATCTTTATACTCTGCGGCACGCCCCAAGCGCTGAACTAAATCTATATGTGCTTGCTTTAATTGCTCTGCTTGTACCAAAGAAAGGTGTGTTTTAACACGCGCTCTTACAATAGCAGGGCTTATTGGCTTGGTTATGTAGTCGACCGCACCTAATTCAAACCCTTTATACTCATCGCTCTCGTCACCAAGGGCTGTGACAAAAATAATGGGGATGTGTGCGGTTTTTGGATTACGTTTAACGTGTTCACATACTTCAAACCCATTCATATGTGGCATCATTATGTCGAGTAAAATGAGTTTGGGTAATTCTTTTTCAAGCAATGTTAAGGCTGCTTCTCCCGATTTTGCAAAGGACAGTCGGTACTGATTGCCCAGTATTTCTCGCATAACCTTAAGGTTCGCAGGCTCATCATCAACAATTAAAACCCGAGGTCTGTGTGTAGCAAAAATCATTTATATACTCATATATCGTTTAGTTTGTTTATCAATGTGTCTAATTTGAGAATCGCATTTTCAAAATCAAATTCATCAAATGCATCAGCTATTGCGGCAATGTCATCTGAAAAGGGTTCACCTGAAAACGTTTGCAGGTTCGTCAATGCATTATCGTTTAATTCAGCGTTTTGTGCTGAGTCATAAAGTGCTTCACACAGCTGTGTTAATTCATCAATTGACACTACATTGTTTTTACTTTCAGGTTTATCAGTTTGATCACATTCTTTTGTCGTTAACAATTGAGAAATAACAGACAGTTCAGCTTTTATTGATTGTAAAATATTATCAACGTCCTCACCTTGTTTAATAGCTTGCTCTAGATTGGATAAAAGTCTCATTAGTGCAATAAGACCAAGGTTTCCAGCAATCCCTTTTAAAGTGTGTATTAAACTATAGCTATTTTGAGTGTTTAGCTGAGGCTCGTTTATAAGTGTGTCGAAGCGTTTGTCATTGTCTTTAATAAATTTAGTGATTTCAGTCAGCTGTTTACACTTCGATCCCCATAACGCTAATCCTTTTTTAAAATCGATGTGTTTTGCATTTGGATCTGTTTGTGCTATTTCGATTTCTTTCGAAACACCTAAACCAAGTACTTGTGCAATTTCTTGATTTAATTGATTAATGTCAATTGGCTTGTTTGCAAACCCATTCATGCCTGCTTTTTTAGCTAATAGTTTATCTTGCTGTAAAACGCTGGCGGTTAAAGCAATAATAGGAATATTTTTTAACTGTTGTTGTTTTTCTATCTCGCGTATTTTTATCGAAGCTTCAATACCGTCACATTCTGGCATGTGAATATCCATTAAAATGACATCAAAATCGTGTTGTTTGAAGGTGTCAATTGCCTCAAGACCATTACTCGCTTTTGTAACCGCATGGTGATCCCTGGAAAGTAATAACGAGAGAAGCTCAGTATTTTGTTCTATGTCGTCAACGACCAAAATTCTTAGGGCAGGTAACTGTGTATGAAGGCCATCAAAATAGTCAATTTTTTCTTCATCACCCACTTTAAGAGGAAGCGAAAAATAAAAGCAGGTGCCTTTATTTATTTCACTGACTAAATTTATAGTTCCCCCCATCAGCTCAACAAGTTGTTTGCTGATAGTTGTTCCAAGCCCTGTACCACCAAAGCGGCGGGTAGTCGTTCCGTCAGCTTGGACAAAAGGTTGAAAAATAGCGCTCACTCTATCCTTTTCAATCCCAATGCCGGTGTCTTGTACTTCAAAAAATAAATGCCCATTTTGTGTGGTGCTTACGGTAATGGTCACAGAGCCATGCTCTGTAAACTTAATCGCATTGCCAATAAGGTTAGTTAAAATCTGTCTTAACCTGTCTGGATCACCGTAATAGGTATTTTGCACTGATTCTTTAATAATAAGATGAAGTAAAAGATCTTTCTTTTTTGCTTCTAACCAAAACGTTGAAATGATGCTGTCTATAACGGGTTTAAGGCTAAAGTGAACTGCCTCAATGGTCAACTTACCACGTTCTAATTTAGCTGAATCGAGTACCTCGTTAAGCAAGCGAAGAAGCGAACGGGCTGCGTTATTAACGGTAACAAGGTGCTTTTGCTGCTCATTATTGAGTGGTGTATCCATGAGCAGGTCGCTAAAGCCGATAATAGAGTTCATAGGGGTGCGTATTTCGTGGCTCATATTAGCCATAAACGACTGTTTTGCTTGTGCGGCTTCTTCAGCGATGAGTTTCGCTTTTTCGAGCTTCTCTTCGTACTCTTTACGCTCGGTGATATCAACAAACACGCCATCTATCCACTGAGCTTCGTCTTTATTATTAAAGTAAAAACTACCTTGGTCTAATAACCATAAAACTTTACCATTTCTATGACGAATTCTATATTCGATAGAATATTGGCGCTTTTCTTTAACTGCTGAAGTTACTGCATCTATTACTGCCTGTTGGTCAGTTTTTAAAATAAGGTCGTTAAATTCTAAGCAATGCTCAGTAAATTCATCTGATTGATAACCTGTTAACTCTAAAATACTTGGGCTTATGAATAACATACTCCAATTATCATCTAGCCTACATCTAAATACAGCACCCGGCATATTGTTTATTAAAGAACGGTATTTTTGCTCTTTTTCAACAAGGCTGCGTTGTAATTCACGTTGTTCGGTTAAATCAGTGATATAACCAACATAAAGTGGGGTTTGTCCTGGCTGGTTAACTTCACCAATGCCTATTCTAATAGGAAAAAGATGGCCTTCTTTGTGTTTTGCAAAAATTTCACGGTTTACACCGAGCACCTTGTTTGAGTTAACATCTTTTGCATTAGAGAGGTATTCATCGTGATGCTTAGCGAGCTTTTCATCCATTAACATTTTTATATTTTTGTTTTTTACTTCATGTTCTTGCCAGCCAAAAATATGTGTGGCTGAGGCATTAAAACTTAAAATATGCCCTCTGTGATCAATCGTTACTATGGCATCGATGGCTGTTTCGAGTATGGCATTCAGGCGAGACTCATCGGCAGACTTTTCTTCTAGCAACATTTTATAACGAACCATTCCGTTAATAACCGCCACGACGCTTGTAATAGCAACCGTTGCTGTAGCAACAGCAATTGCGACAAATGTAAGACCGGCGGATGCGTTAATATCATCGAATAGCAGTGGCGAAGTTGCAACAAAACGGGTTGCTGCCATGCCCATATAGTGCATTCCTGCAACAGCAAGGCCCAAAATAATTTCGCTTATGGTGCGGCTTTGTAGAGGCGTTAATGTAGGGAAAAATTTATCTAAGTTAAATCGACTATAAAGAGCAATAAAAGAAAGTGCTATTGCAACAAATATTGATAAAACAAACATAAGTGGGTCGTAGCGTAATAAAGGAGCCAACTCCATAGCGGCCATGCCGCTATAATGCATTGTGCCAATGCCTGCGCCTAATAATACAGAACATAAACCAAGTATTTTGAAGCTCGCTTTATTGTTAATTAAAATAGAAATTGCAAATAGGCAAGCAAAAAAAGCAGGAAGAAAAGACAATATAGTTATTGTTGGGTCGTATTTAATATTTGTGCAGAGCGAGAAGGCCAGCATACCGATAAAGTGCATACTCCAAATACCGGCTGAAAATATAGCAGCGGCAGTAAATTTTGCTAGGCGTTCATAATTATGAAATTTTGTTTCTTTGGCTAAATCAATCAATCGGGTTGTAAAAAAAGAAGCGAATATTGCTATTAAAACAGATATAGATACTAAAAGAGGGTCGTAAACGCCGTTAACTACTAGGCTAGGGTCGTGGTCTGTAATAAAAAATGCAGATAGCATATTGGCTCAAAAATTAGTCTTTAGGTAGCCAGTTTAATATATTCATCATATAAATAAATACTTAATTAACTAGAGCGGTATAAAAAATGAGTTTGTTTCAATTTTTTAACGTATAGTTTTCAAGTTATTATTTTTTATATTTATTTTATGCAAACTGATAGAAAAATATTTTGCTATTATATGAATGACACAGATGATAACCAACATGGGGTTACATCAAATTAGCATATAAATATTTGTAGTGAATACTTAAAATTAGGTTAATGAGAAAAAGTAGTGTTTGATTACCAGCTAAAAAAAAGTAAACGAAGAAAAACAGTCGCTATAAAGGTACATGATCAAGCTGTTACTGTATATGCTCCCCATTATGTTGCCCAAAAACAAATCGATAGTTGGTTACTTGAAAAGCAGCCCTGGATTGAAGCACAATTAAAAAAGCAGCTTAATGCAGTCGATATTAAGCAGTATCCCCTTATCCATAATAAAATTAAGATATTTTCTGACTGGGTTAAATTAAGTTTTTTAGAAAGCTCATTATCTGATATTCAAGAACACAATAATGTTTTGTTAGTAACACACTCTACTAGAGTAAAAAATTACAATGGTAAATACGAAAGTTTGATTAAACAGTATTTAGAAGAGAAGTTGGCGGCGTATATTGAAATGCGTATTAACTATTATTGCAAAATAATGAAAGAAGAATTGCCTCAAAAATTAAGTATTGCCATATATAAGCGCCGTTGGGGGAGTTGCAACAGCAGGCGAGAACTAACTTTTAATTTACACCTAATAGGGGCTCCTCATGCCGTGATTGATTATGTAATTGTGCATGAACTTGCTCATTTGCAGTATTTAAACCACAGTAAGGACTTTTGGGCTAGAGTAGAGGCATTTTTTCCTGATCATAAAATTGCATCAGATTGGCTAAAAGCAAACGGAACAAGTTTACAGTGGGTGTTTTAAGCTAATTTGAATATAGGAATATAGGAATATAGGAATATAGGAATATAGGAATATAGGAATATAGGAATATAGAAATATAGAAATATAGAAGAAGTGGTGGAGGGAGCTGGATTCGAACCAGCGAAGGCTGAGCCGTCAGATTTACAGTCTGATCCCTTTGGCCGCTCGGGAACCCCTCCACACTATTTTTGTTACATTTGGCCCCACTTAACTTAGCGGTAAGAAAAGTGGTGGAGGGAGCTGGATTCGAACCAGCGAAGGCTGAGCCGTCAGATTTACAGTCTGATCCCTTTGGCCGCTCGGGAACCCCTCCAATGCAACGGCGCTGATAATAGCAAAATGTGCCTTTAAGTAAAGAAAAAAGCTAAAGAAAATTTAAATAAAGCCGATAAATATTCATTACTCATTCCAATCGGCTAAAGTCTATGCAAATCGATGATTTGTTAATCACAGAGCAGCAATTAAGTACTCGGTTAAACCAAAGTGTACATGCAGACCGCCGTGGTGAATTTTCATTGCTGTTAGCAATGCTTTCACAAGATGCTTTAGATTTTAGTCAATTTCATTTACCTAAAAGTGAAATTGAAGATAACACAACTCAAGAAGCGCAGTTAAGAGAGCAATTAGGAGCAGGACCAAAGCAGCCATTAGCACCCAGTGAATTTAATATGCTAATTGGGCAGTTTAATGCACAGCGTTTGTCTTTGGTTGGTGAAAATAAAGGCATGGCCGATATAAAGTTAAATCAGTGTTTAAACCCTGAGCCCTTTTCGATTAGAGATGATGTAAACCACATACCCCTACCCATTATAGATAATTGTGAACTTGCTGTGCGAAGACGTTTACAAAAAGACGAAATAGATAATCCAAAAATGGATGTCGCAGGCTTTTATGACGTTCTAACAGACGTAAATCAGCGTGAACCATTACATTTGACGATGGCATAATTTATGATTTCATCAAATAGTGTCTAGTTACACTACCCATCACTGATTAAATTTTACGACTGCACCAAATCCGAATTGACTAAAAATTGATTTAATGTAAAAAAAGCATCCAAAAATTAAATGCAATTGCTATAATGGCTACAAATGGTATGACATGAATGCCGTTATCATTAAACCAAGGTAATTAGGAACGTAATGAAGAAAACATTCACGCTAAATCACGAGAAAATCAAATACCCTCGTATGGTTGATGCTGCAAAGCATGAAGTGAAAAAATATTTGAAAAGAGAGCGCAACAAAACTCTACCAGAAGATGCAGATTATTGGGCATTTGACTGTAAGTTTGGTAAAACGGTTGAAGATGCGCAAGTGGTTCATGTAGCTGAAATCAGCAACTGTATTAGCGATATTGAAAAGCAAGAATTGATGTCTTTTTACTTAGAAATATTGGCAAAACCTGCACAGCGTCAACAGCTAGACCTTGATAACGACGAGTAATAATTAGCGTTTGTGCATATCAAATTATTTAAATGGGCCATTGGCCCATTTTTTATGCCTATAGATTACCTTCAAGCTTTTTTCTTTTGAGCTAGCTCAAAGTATTTTACATCGTTTTAGGGCTTCAACTGTTGAATTGTTATTAACACTACTTTTTCCTTCAATATTAACCACTTAATTAATAGTGGTAGTACTAAACCTAAAAGGTTATAAAGGGAGTTGTGTTTAATAAATTTACGAAGCTATGCATTAAATGTGAGTATTTAATTAGCAACGGAGTGAAATAAATAATGTACTTCACTTAAAAAGAGGGGATTACGCGCTATGGCATTTTTTGTATTTTTTTGCGCTGCCACAAGGGCAATCATCATTCCTGCCAACTTTTATATCAGCGACCGGAAATATAATACCATCGAGATATCGCCACTGGTGTTGCTCTTTTATAAATTGAGAGCGCTCATGTAACACACAATATAGGTTTTGATAAAAATAGGTAGCTTTAAACTCAACGACCCCTTTATTTTCATCGCTGTTTGTTTCAATAACAGATAAGCTTACAAATCGACAACTGGTCGCAAATTCTTTAATTTCATTTACAGGGTTTTCAGCTTGCTTTTCACTTGCATATGTTTGGTATACGTATTTAGCATTTTTTTGTACGTAAGCTGTATACCTAGAGCGCATTAACTGCTCGGGTGTTTCTGCTTGTTTATCACCTAATAGCAGTGGTTCACAGCAATCTTCGTAATTTTTTTGGTTTCCACAAAAGCAAGTGTTGTTATTTAAATAATTCATAATTGTTACATAAGATTTAAAACATCATTTTAGCAAGCTTGCTGTATGTAAGGTATATCAAGTACGTCAGAATTTTTAATAAAACAGTATAACTTTGTTTTTGTGTTACTTAAGTTAAGCGATAAGTTGCTCAATAACTGATTGTTTAACATATCAGTCCATGTAATGACCGCTGCAAAGTTACCATTATGCAGTGCGCTACGCAGTACATATTCTAAATTTACTAAATGTTTTTGCCTAATGACTAATAGTTTACTTGTGTCTATTGAACATGAATCAAGCAAAGCTTTACTAGGAACATGATCTGGTGCGATTAATAAAGTCCAAGCATTTAAACTATTATACTGGTGTAGCACCTTTAACAGCTCAAACGTTGCCGATATATCATCTTCAATTTGAATCACGTTAACACAATCAGATAGTTCGTCTTGTTGATAGCTTTTTACTGTTCTTACGGTTATTGGCTGTAACATATCATCTCGCTCACTGGGTTTATATACAGTACATGTATACAGTAGTTTATACAGTGTTATGGCGCAAGTGTTTTTTTGCTATTTTTTTATACAAATTTATATTCTATTTTTAAGGATGTGTATTTTAATGTTTATACTGTTGATATTTATCGCTTTTATTTAAATTGGAATGTTAGTGGGTGAGTGTTTTTTATATAGGTTGAAAAGGTTTGCTTACGTTTTTTATAAATTTAAATTATAGCTCTGTACTGTATACAGTACTTTTACGAGCTAAGTTTCGGGCTTTTACTAAGGGGCAGGGGGGATTAAATGGGCATATTGTAATTGATGAATTTGTTCATATAAACTGGCTGCATAACATTGGGCATCCTTAAAACGCTTTGTTTCTATATATTTTCTTAAATCAGCAAGCGCAACTGTAGCTGGCTCATGACCCTGGCTACTCGATAAGCTAAGCCAAGCAACTCCATGAAATACACTTTGTGGAACACCTTGGCCTTTTACAAAAAACAAGCCTAAATAAAATTGCCCTCGGTGATCACCAGACATTGCCGATAAACGCATCCACTTTGCAGCTAAAGCAGGCTGGTTATTTTTTAAATAATATAGCGCCTTATTCAGCGTACTTTGTTGAGAGCTATCATTTTCAGGTGACGAATTAGTATCGCCTGGTTGTGTCACAAAAGACAAAATATTGTCTAATTGTTGTTCTAAATCATAACCTGTTGGTGTGGTTTTTATCATATGCTGTCATTCGGTATAGTTAACTACTTCAATAGTTTAGTATATCGCAAGGTAAAATGTCCTGAAAAATATACTTTTTATGATAAAATCTCGCTACTTTTTATTGTTGTAAGTTCATTATGTTAGAAGCTTTATTTAAAATTAACGAAAATGGGTCCACGGTTCGACGAGAATGCATCGCCGGAATGACTACTTTTATCACAATGGTTTACATTGTATTCGTGAACCCTGCGATGTTAGCAGAAGCGGGAATGGATCAAGGTGCTGCTTTTGTTGCTACTTGTATTGCTGCTGCAATAGGTTGTTTTATTATGGGGTTATGGGCCAATTACCCATTAGCTTTAGCACCTGGCATGGGGTTAAACGCCTTTTTTACGTATGGCGTTGTATTAGGTATGGGATACACCTGGGAAGCTGCGTTGGGCGCAGTATTTATGTCGGGTTGTATATTTTTATTATTAAGTTTATTTAAGGTTAGAGAATGGATAATAAATGCCATTCCATTAGTGTTAAAACGGGCCATTGCGACAGGCATAGGTGCATTTTTAGCCCTAATAGCCCTTAAAAACTCAGGCATTATTGTGGCTAGCCCCGCTACATTTGTGCAGCTGGGTGACATAACATCTGCGGGACCGTTACTGGCTATATTTAGCTTTTTTATTATTGCGGCATTGTTATATCGTGATTTTAAAAGTGGAGTGTTGATCAGTATTTTATTGGTTACTGCTATCTCACTTGGTTTAGGTTTAGTTGAATACCAGGGAATTATTGCTGCACCGCCTTCAATTTTACCTACTTTTATGCAGTTGGATTTTGCTGCTGCTTTAGAACTTTCAATGCTTAGTGTTATTTTTGCATTTTTGTTTGTCGATTTGTTTGACACGTCAGGTACTCTTGTAGCTGTAACGCAAAAGGCTGGTCTTGCAGATGAAAAAGGAAACATGCCACGCTTAGGACGTGCACTCAGTGCCGATAGCTCAGCCACCATTGCAGGTGCAATGTTAGGTACCTCAACAACCACATCTTATATAGAGTCAGTTGCGGGTGTATCTGTTGGTGGGCGTACAGGTTTAACTGCAGTGGTAGTTGGTTGCTGCTTTTTGCTAATGATGTTCTTTGCACCGTTAGCTAATATGGTACCAGCTTATGCAACAGCGGGCGCAATCTTATATGTTGCTGTACTTATGCTACAAAACCTAAAGTTTGTGGACTGGGACGATATGACTGACGCTATTCCAGTAGCCGTTGTGCTGTTAATGACGCCGCTTACGTTTTCAATTGCGCATGGTATTGCGCTTGGTTTTATTTCATATACGGCGGTTAAGTTGCTTTGTGGTAAACGCAGTGAAATAACAATTAGTGTATGGATATTAACCGTGTTATTTATTGTTAAATTCGCGTTTTTATCATAAATAACAAAGTTTTGTTTTGATATATAACTACCAGCGACGTTATGTGATTTATCCCTGTTGGGGAAGCTAAACTCTCGGTTATAAAATTTAATGCTAAAAAAGCCCATACATAGTATGGGCTTTTTTTATTATTCAGTGGAAAGCTGCTGTTACCATTTCTTTTTTGGAGCAAACAGTACATCTAAATCGTCTTGTTCTTGCTCGTTTTTCTTTTTTAGGGCGCTTGCGTTAGATGCTTTTAGCTCGACGCTAATTTCCTCTAAGTAACGTTCCACTTCTTGGCGTTTAGCATTTACATATTCGTCTGAATAAGGCACTGCACTAAGCGTTGCGTAGGCTTTTTCAAAATATTGTCTAGCAGAGCCAACCATACTCGCAGAACGTGCCGAAATACCGCGTTTAATTTGGCTTTCTATATTTATTTTAAGCTGCAATTTCTCAAGTAGTTTGTCTTCGCCTGTAAATACTTGGCTATTAACACGGCCCTTAGTGTGTTCAGAACGAAGGATCACACGTAATTTTTTAATCCCTTGAATTAGCGCAACAAGCTGTTTGTCGTTACTTGGTAATGCTAATGACTCACTACTGGTTCCTTGCACCGGGTTAGAGAGATGCTGTTTCATTTCTTCTAAACGGCTCTTTAGCGCTTTTGAGGTTGGCGAATGCGTAACCATTGTTTTGAGTGCTTCGGCAATTCTGCTTTGTAGAACCCTAATAACGTTTTCAGATAGCGGAATATTAGCCTGGTTCATTAATGCTTCTTCAGTTTCTTCAATGATCGCCTTTTGTTTTGTGAGTTCTTTTCGGCGCTCATTTTCTTGTTTTTCTTTGTGTTGCTGAACAGCACTTACCCAAAGTGCAATCACAACCAAAGCAACTATAAGGACAATTATAATAGACACGATCATGGTGTAATTCTCGGATTCATAACCTAATTTTTTAATATTACATTAAATATAAGCCATCGGGGTAGTTTTGCGCGAATTAACTTCAAATTAGGTAAATTAACTGTCGTTAAATATAAGGACTATGAGATTAATTCGTCTAATCTTGGCTACCTCAAGTATATTTATTATGCTAGCCTTGAGCACCACTTCGATAAATGCACGCTATAAGCTTAATCAACGCTACCGGTAAAACTGATCTAGCTTTATAGAATTGCCTTTATTTATAATAAATTACAACGTAAAAATGCAACCATGAAATTACAACAACTCAGATACATAGTAGAAGTACAAAATCATAAATTAAATGTTTCAGCAACGGCTGAGAGTTTATTTACCTCACAGCCTGGTATTTCTAAACAAGTACGTATGTTAGAAGATGAGTTAGGTGTTCAAATTTTTGGGCGAAGTGGCAAGCATTTAACGCATGTAACTAGTGCCGGTGAAGATATTATAAATATCTCGCGTGAGATACTTTCAAAGGTAGAAGGTATAAAAGCAGTAGCTAACGAGCACACATTACCAGACCAAGGTAAGCTCAATATAGCAACAACGCACACTCAAGCACGTTATGCTTTACCTAGTGTGATTCAGGGGTTTATGAAAAAATACCCTGCAGTATCATTGCATATGCACCAAGGTACACCGCAACAAATATCTGATGCCGCAGCAAGGGGCGATGCCGATTTTGCCATTGCAACTGAAGCGCTTCATTTATACTCTGATTTAGTTATGTTGCCTTGTTATCATTGGAATCGCAGTATTGTTGTTGCAAAGGATCATCCCCTTGCTAAAAAAGCCAATAGTTTAACGGTAGCAGATATTGCCGAATACCCGCTAATTACTTATGTATTTGGTTTTACGGGTCGCTCTGAATTAGACAAAGCATTTAGCGCCCATGGGTTAGAGCCGCATATTGTATTTACGGCGACTGATGCCGATGTAATTAAAACCTATGTTCGTTTAGGGCTTGGCGTAGGGGTAGTGGCTTCAATGGCGATTGATGAAATCACTGATACTGATTTAGTCTGCATTGATGCAAGTCACTTATTTGAAGCTAGCACTACAAAAATTGGCTTTAGAAAAGGCAGCTTTTTACGTACTTATATGTATGACTTTATAGAACGATTTGCGCCGCATTTAACTAAAGAGCGTGTGGAGCGCGCGAGTTTATTACGTAATCAAGATGATGTAGATAAGTTATTTGAAGATATAGAGTTACCTGTAAAGTAGCACTGGGTCTGATAACAAAAACCGACTATTTATTAATAGTCGGTTTTTTTGTTTAAGGTTAGCCTAACACTCAATAATGTTAACGGCTAAACCACCGCGCGCGGTTTCTTTGTATTTTGTTTTCATATCATTACCTGTTTCAAGCATGGTTTTTATTACTTTATCAAGTGATACTTTTTGCTCGCCACTACCACGAATTGCCAATCGAGAAGCATTGATGGCTTTTATAGCCCCCATCGCATTACGTTCAATACAAGGAACTTGCACTAAGCCGCCAACAGGGTCGCACGTTAAACCTAAATTATGCTCCATGCCTATTTCAGCTGCGTTTTCAACTTGTACAACATTGCCACCCACAATTTCAGTTAATGCTCCGGCGGCCATTGAGCACGCTACACCCACTTCGCCTTGGCAGCCCACTTCGGCACCAGAAATAGACGCATTTTTTTTATATAAAATACCAATAGCAGCGGCTGTTAGTAAATAACGCGTGGCAATGTCGCGGTCTACTTCTTTTACAAATGTATGATAGTACATGAGCACAGCGGGTAGAATGCCAGCAGCACCATTAGTAGGAGCTGTTACCACTCGTCCACCGGCGGCATTTTCTTCATTAACGGCAAGTGCAAATAGGTCGACCCAATCCATTGCTCTGAGTGGATCGTTGCTCACTTCGATATTCAGTTTTAAGTATAGGCTGGGTGCACGTCGTTTTACTTTTAAACCGCCAGGTAAAATTCCTTCAGTACGCATTCCGCGCTCAATACAGGCTTTCATTACTTGCCAAATATGAAATAACTCATCTTTTATAGCGTCTTCGGTTCGAAGTGTGCGTTCGTTTTTCATCATCAAGCTAGATACACTCAGGCCTGAGTCTTTACACATTTCAAGTAGCTCTTTTGCGCTACTAAAAGGGTATGGCGCTGGGTTTTCTTCTCTAATATCGAGCGCTGCTTGCTTTTCGTTTTCAAATTCTTCGTCGGTAACAATAAAGCCGCCGCCGATAGAGTAGTACACTTTGCTATAAAGCTTTTCACCATTATTTGAAGCAATAATCTCCATTGCATTAGAGTGCTTTGGGAGCGTTTTACGACGATGAAAAACAATAGCACCTTGCTTAGGAAAGTTGGCTTTGTGTGTTTGGTTTAAATAAATAACTTGTTCTTGCTCGATAGTTAATAAAATATCATCGACTAAATCGGCATCGATTGTTTCTGGGTCATAGCCTGCTAAGCCAAGTACAACAGCTTTGCCAGAACCATGACCTATACCTGTTTGACCTAACGATCCATATAGCTCTACTTTTATATCGGTAACACTTTTTAATAGCTGTTTTTCATGGAGTTCATTAACAAATAAGCGTGATGCGCGCATTGGGCCAACGGTGTGTGATGACGAAGGGCCAATACCAATGCTAAACATATCAAATGCACTGATCATAGTGTGTGTCTCTTATTAATTTACTCAGCCCGAGGCTGCTCTTTGAACGGTCGAGCATAATAACGCGGAATTGTTAGCATGTAACTATTATTAACGAAGATTTAAACTGGTAAGGCTAGTTGTTTTGTAAAGTTTTTTATAATGCTAGCAGTTGCTCCCCAAAGTAACCCATGGGGGGTAACAAACCCCTGCAGTGTGATTTCTTTACCAAAACGTTGAAATGGCAAAGGTTGCCAGTTAGCTTCAGTACTTAATTCATCTAAGGAGAGTAAAAAGCTAGCCTGTACTTCATTGTGATCGTTTACCCACTGCGTATTTTTATTCAAAACACATACGTAGGGACGAATACTAAACCCAGTTAAGGTGGAGTACTCTGGTAAATTGCCAAGGATATTTACATCTTTGTGCGCAATGTTTAATTCTTCTTTCAATTCACGTAGTGCCGTTGTGCGAAGCGTTTTGTCACTTGCCTCAAATTTACCACCGGGTAAGCAAATTTCACCTGGGTGATGATGCAAATAAGTAGGGCGCTTACAAAGTAAAATATGTGCATGCCCAGCTACATCTATAATGGGCAGCATAACGGCACTGGCGCGTTTAATTCGAGAGTCTTTTATTTGATTTGGCGCAGCGGTTGGGCTTAATTGAAAGCGGGTTTTAATAAAGTCACTATTCAAGATCACCTACTCTTTAATAAAGGTAAAATTTTATTTACCTTATCGTAAGTCTCTTGGTATTCCAATTCGACTTTAGAATCAGCGACAATTCCGCCTCCGGCCCAACAGTAAATATGCTGCTCATAACAAACTAAAGTTCGAATAGTAATACTGGTATCCATATTACCGCAGGCACTTAAATAACCTATAGAGCCACAGTAAACACTGCGCTGATGAGGTTCTAGTTCCTCTATAATTTCCATCGCGCGTATTTTGGGTGCTCCAGTAATAGACCCCCCAGGAAAAGCGGCCTCGAGTTGATCAACGGCTGTTTTATTAATATCAAGTTCGGCGGTCACTGTACTTACTAAATGGTGTACGGCCGGAAAACTTTCAATTGCAAATAAAGAAGGCACTTTAACGCTGCCGGGTTTGGCTACTTTACCTAAGTCGTTACGAAGTAAATCTACAATCATCACGTTTTCTGCGCGATCTTTGGATGAGTTTGCAAGTTTTAACGCTTGTGCACTATCTTCGTAGGCGTCAGCTTTACGTGCAAGTGTCCCTTTTATTGGTTTAGTTTCTACAATATTGTTTAGGATCGATATAAAGCGCTCAGGCGAAATTGACAAAATAGCGCCTGCAGGATGATTAATAAAACTTGAAAAAGGCGCTTTATTAGCTTCGCGTAATTTAACATACGCTGACCAAGGATCACCGCTATATTGTGCTTTAAAGCGCTGCGCTAGATTAATTTGATAACAATCACCGCTTTTTAAATAGTCTTCAATTACAGCAAACTTTTTGGCGTATTGGGTTTGGCTCATATTAGAAAACCACTCAGACGTTAACTCAAACTTTGCGTCAATCGGAGTTGATGCTAGATATTTCTCGTAAAGCGAGCGTCTTTCAACATGTGGCTGTGAAACATAAAACCACGCATTTTGCTGTCTATCAAAAATGAGTGCATCTAAATAAAGGCCTACAGCCATTTGCGGTAAGTGTATATCTTGCTCTGCTATGGTTGGCATTTTTTCAATTATACGACCCAAGTCATAGCCGAAATAACCTAACCAACCTCCATTAAAGGGCAAGTCAAAAGGTGCTTTTGTGTTACTGAGTTTGCGCAAATGGGTATTCATTATCTCAAAACAGGTTAGCTCACTTGGCTCGCCATTGAATAATGTTTTGTTATCGCTCACTTCAAGCAAGTGTTCAGGTTCTATGGAAATTATGTCGTAGCGACTATTTACATGGTCGCTATTAGCAGAGTCGAGCAGTATGGCATGAGGCAGATGAGAAAAATGCGAAAATACATCAATACAATTTTGTGTTATTGATAATTTTATACAATTATTTTTATTGTTTAGCATTTACTACCCCTATAAGAACTGGCTCCAAACGGGCTGGGAGGGTATCATAAGTCAAATTTTTTTGGCAGCGTTTAGTATAAAATCAACGTTGTAATTAAAACAGTACAAACCACCGTCACCGGTTTGGTATAGATTACGCTTAAGCGTAAAGCTAACTTAAGGAACCATTATGAGTACAATCCGTCAGCAAGACTTTATTGATAGCATTGAAGATGCATTGCAATATATTTCGTTCTACCATCCACTTGATTTTGTTCAAGCATTAGAGAAAGCTTACAATAAAGAACAAAGTAAAGCTGCTAAAGATGCTATTGCGCAAATTTTAATTAACTCGCGTATGTCGGCTGAAGGCAAGCGTCCGCTTTGTCAAGATACAGGTATTATTACGTGTTTTGTAAAAGTGGGTATGGATGTTAAGTGGGATAAAACAGACTTAACAGTTCAACAAATGGTTGATGAAGGTACTCGCCGTGCGTATTTGAATCCAGACAACCCGCTTCGTGCTTCTATTGTTGCAGACCCTGCTGGTACTCGTAAAAACACAAAAGATAATACCCCTTCGGTTGTTCACATCGACTTGGTAGCTGGTGGCGAAGTAGAAGTCATGGTTGCAGCAAAAGGTGGCGGCTCTGAAAACAAAAGTAAAATGGTTATGTTAAACCCTTCAGACGATGTTGCTGCCTGGGTAGAAAAAACACTGCCTACAATGGGTGCTGGTTGGTGTCCACCAGGCATGCTGGGTATAGGTATTGGTGGCACAGCAGAAAAAGCTGCAGTAATGGCTAAAGAGTCATTGATGGATCCGGTTGATATCCATGAGCTTATGGAGCGTGGGGCGGAAACTACAGAAGAAAAGCTTCGTCTAGAAATATTCGAACGTGCAAACAAACTAGGTATTGGTGCACAAGGCCTGGGCGGGTTAACAACGGTTGTTGATATTAAAATTAAAACCGCTCCTACCCATGCAGCATCAAAACCAGTGGTGATGATCCCTAATTGTGCAGCAACTCGTCACGTGCACTTTACTTTGGATGGTTCAGGTCCTGCTGATTTAAAAGCGCCTAAGCTTGAGGATTGGCCTGAAGTGACTTTTGAAGTAGGTGAGGGGACACGTCGTGTAAATTTAGACACGCTGACGAAAGATGATGTTCAAGAATGGAAAATGGGTGAAACCGTTTTACTTTCAGGCACCATTTTAACTGGCCGTGATGCTGCGCATAAACGTTTGCAAGACATGATCAACTCTGGTGAAGGCTTACCTGAAGGCGTTGATTTTGATAATAAATTTATATACTACGTTGGCCCTGTAGACGCTGTTGGTGATGAAGCGGTGGGCCCAGCAGGCCCAACTACAGCAACACGTATGGATAAATTTACCGATATGATGCTAGAAAAAACTGGCATTGTAGGCATGATTGGTAAAGCAGAGCGCGGCCCTGCAACGGTTGAATCAATCAAAGAGCATAAATCTGTTTACTTGATGGCTGTAGGTGGTGCTGCGTATTTAGTATCTAAAGCGATTAAAAAAGCGCGTGTAGTTGCGTTTGAAGATTTAGGTATGGAAGCGATTTACGAGTTTGAAGTTGAAGACATGCCTGTAACGGTTGCAGTAGATAGCGAAGGTGCCAATGCACATACGCAGGGTCCTGCGATTTGGAAGGCAAAAATTGCTGAGCTTGATAGCAAATTAAAGTAATTGTTATCTTTGTTTATGAAGCGAGCCATGTGCTCGCTTTTTTATTTTAAAATCATCAATATTGAATGAAAACTGATCTTACCAGTTGTGTGGTAATTGTTTATATAAATATAAATCACTAAATAACAATTGCTTGCGTGTTAATGGTGGATGTATTAAAAACTTTACGGAAAAATCAATGGTTACGCTAACGTAAACGTAAAGA
Organism: Pseudoalteromonas sp. S554; assembly: GCF_005930865.1. Lineage (NCBI taxonomy): Bacteria > Pseudomonadati > Pseudomonadota > Gammaproteobacteria > Alteromonadales > Pseudoalteromonadaceae > Pseudoalteromonas > Pseudoalteromonas sp. S554. The sequence goes on from NZ_PNDV01000032.1 coordinate 57,203, forward strand.
GGTGTACCCTTGTGTTATTTTAGTTTTAATGTCTATTTTTGTAATTTATTTTAAATTTTTTATTTGTTAATAAGTTATAAGTTGATTATTTAATTTAATCACTTGGTGTTTGTTAGCTTTATCATCTTGATGTGTGGCGAACACTATCTTGAAGTGGTAAAGTCTCGACAATTTCCAGCGCGTACACCCTCTCACGGGTCAATTTTTCGGAGTATTTTAAGTGGCTGTGTTTAATCAAGTTGAATTTGATAACCATGAACAAGTAGTCTTTTGTTCTGACAAAGAGTCAGGTTTAAAAGCAATTATTGCTGTGCATAGTACCAAGTTGGGGCCTGCTGTTGGTGGGTGTAGAATGTGGGATTACGCTAAAGATGAAGACGCAGTGTATGATGTTTTGCGTTTATCAAAAGGGATGACTTACAAAAATGCGGTTGCGCGCCTTCCTTTTGGTGGTGGAAAGTCTGTCATTATTGGTAACGCCAAAGAAATTAAATCGGAACAACTTTTTCGTGCATTTGGTCGCCAATTAGAGCGTTTAAATGGTAGCTATTACTCAGCAGAAGACGTCAATATTACCTGTGCCGACGTTGCTTTAATGAACAAAGAAACAAATTACGTTCTTGGCCTTGAAGGCAAAAGTGGAAACCCATCTCCCTTTACTGCATACGGTACTTTTTTAGGTATTAAAGCTGCACTGCAGCATCAACGCGGCCATCAAGACTTCTCGGGCATAAAAGTAGCTGTACAAGGTTTAGGGGCTGTTGCTTACGGCTTGTGTCAGCACTTAGCTGATGCAGGTGCTAAGTTGTTTGTGACAGATATAAACCAGGTTGCAATTGATCGTGTTGTTAACGATTTTGGTGCAACAGCGGTTGGTATTGATGACATTTATGACTTAGATGTAGATGTGTATGCACCCTGTGCATTAGGCGCAACCATAAACGATGACACTATACCTCGTATTAAAGCAACCATTATTGCTGGTTGTGCTAATAATCAGTTAGCACAATCACGCCATGGTGAAATTATTCGTGAAAAAGGCATTTTGTATGCGCCAGATTACGTTATAAACGCAGGGGGTATTATTAATGTTTATTACGAAACTGCGCCAGAAGGTTATACCGTTGAGGCCTCTAATAAACACGTTGAGGGTATTTTTAATACGCTAACAGAAATTTTTGCTCGCAGCGAAAAAGAGCAAAAATCGACGCACTTAATTGCAGATGAGCTTGCTCAAGAAATAATACAAAATGGCCTTTAGATTTATATTTAGGTCTTGAAGAAAGGGGACGCATTTGCGTCCCCTTTTTTGTTATTAATGCTATTTTTATGAAACAACGTTACACTTTATTTTTAATTAAGTGTGGTATGTATAATGACGTCAACTTCGAATATGCAGCCTATCGACTTTGATAGCTGGCCTCGTAAACAACATTTTGAACTATTTAAAAATTTTATCCAGCCATACTTTAATGTGTGTGTTCAGCTAAACGCACAAACACTGTTTGATTACTGTAAGGCTCAAAATATATCGTTTTTTCAAGCCTATGTTTATTGCACACTAAAAGCTTGCTTCGCTTATGAACCAATTATGTTACGAATTATAGAATCCAAGCCCTGGTTACTTACAAGCATCCGTGCAAGTGTTGTTGAACTTGATGAAGACGAGTGCTTTGTATTTAGTTATTTTGATTATTTGGGCTCTTTCAAAGAGTTCTCAGCCAATAGCGAAAAAGTAAGTAAACAATCTAAGTCAAACTCACTATTTAGCGACGCATTTGCCAATACAGAGGGGCAAGCTGATTTAATTCATATATCTGTTTTACCATGGCTTAACTTTAGCGCTTTTTCACATGCATTTAGCGAAGGGCAAAGTTTAGGGATCCCTAAATTTGTATTTGGTCAATACGACAAAGAAGCTGGCACGATGCCACTATCTGTTGACGTACATCACTCTTTAATGGATGGCCTCCACGTTGCGCGCTTTGTGAAGGTGTTACAAGCTGAGTGTGATCATTTTAAATGTAAATGACGGTAGTAAAAAAAGTATTTTAAAATCTATAGTAACCACAGCAGTTGAAAATTCATCCCGGTGAACATATTTATAAAGGCATATATATGTTAAGGGTATTGCCATGATAAATGGACTATTAATTGGTGTTTTAGTGTTATTTGTGGCGATACTTTGGCAATGGCCTTCTATTCAAGCCTCCCTTTGGCGCAATAAGTATCAACGTATGGGTTTAAGCTCTCAACAAAAAGATATCTTACTGCGCTGTATGCCTATTTACCGAAAGATGACGGATGCTGATAGAGCCAAACTTGAGAGACATATTGTTTGGTTTTTAAATGAAAAGCGCTTTATTGGCTGCGATGGATTAAAACTCACACCTGCCATGAAACTTATTGTTGCTGCTGATGCCTGCGTACTCGTGCTTAACAAACCGTGGCCACTTTATACCAATGTTAAAGAAATACTATTGTACCCAAGTGCTTATTACGCACCGCAAACCACGCGCGATAGTGCTGGTTTAGTCAGTTATCATAATACGGTGAGACAAGGTGAATCGTGGCCTGGGGGAACATTGGTACTCAGTTGGCATGATGTATTAGAAGGAAGCCGCTTACCCAGTGATGGGCATAACTTGGTGTTTCACGAATTTGCTCATCAGTTAGACCAGGAAACAGGTAAAACAACAGGTACGCCACTTTTAAAAAGCTCGGCTGATTATAAAGAGTGGGCAAGGGTATTTAGTCGTGCCTTTACGCAGCTTAAAAGTCATGTGGCGTATAGTATGCCTCACGTTATTCATAGTTATGGCGCAACAAACGAGGCCGAATTTTTTGCGGTGATCACCGAAACCTTTATTGAAAAACCAGCAGAGTTACGGCGCTACGATCCAGAAATATATAGAATGCTGGTTAACTACTATCAATTTGACCCCATTTCTTGGCATTAAACGTAATAAACTGCGCTTTATCAAATAACGCTGGTAACTTTTGGTTGTTTTTGTTGCAATCGGTTAAAACACACAGCAACAATAATAAGCGAGAAAGTTATGAAGAAATTGCTGCATACGGCGTTGGCTTTGTCAGTGTCATTAGCTCTTGGGCAAGCACATGCTGAATCAACCGATAAAAAAGATGAACAAAAATGGCAAGTAGATTCGCCTAAAGGGCAATTTGTTGACGCTAAAATTAGTGTAGAACAAGGCACATGGATGAACATTGATATTAGCCCAGATGGCAAAACCATTGTATTTGACTTACTAGGCGATATTTACACAATGCCAATGAGTGGCGGTACTGCAACACAATTAACCTCTGATATAGCATGGCAAATGCAACCTCGCTTTAGCCCCGACGGTAAACACATTGCGTTTACTTCTGATCAAGGTGGCGGCGACAATATTTGGGTTATGGATTTAAACGGTGAAAACCAAAGTGCAGTAACCAACGAAACGTTTAGACTATTAAATAGTCCAGCGTGGAGCCCTGATGGCGATTTTTTAGTGGCGCGTAAACACTTTACGGCTAGTCGTTCACTAGGTGCTGGTGAAGTATGGCTATACCATAAAGCAGGTGGTAAAGGGGTTCAGCTGACCAAACGCGAGAACGACCAAAAAGATTTAGGTGAGCCAATGTTTTCACCTGATGGGCGTTATGTGTATTTTTCTCATGATGCTACACCAGGCAAAACGTTTCACTATTCGAAGGATTCTGTAGCGGGTATATATAAAATTAAGCGCTACGATCGTGAAACAGGTGAAATAGAAACAATTATTGATGGTATGGGTGGCGCAATTAGACCAACTCCATCGCCAGATGGAAAAACGCTTGCTTACATTAAGCGAGACGACTTTCAAACTAGTTTGTATCTTTATGATTTAAGCACGGGTGAGCACACTCAGGTATACGATAAGTTAGAGCGTGACATGCAAGAAACGTGGGCTATTCACGGTGTTTATCCTACAATTGCTTGGACACCCGATAATAAAGAATTGGTTTTTTGGGCCGGTGGTAAAATTCAATCTGTTGACGTGACTGACAAATCAGTTAGCCCGATTGCATTTAAAGTGGAAACCACTAAAAAGATTCAACCAGCGCTTCGTTTTACTCAAAATTTAGACACTGATGAATTTGACGTAAAAATGCTGCGTAATGTGCAAGTAAGCCCCGACGGTGAAACCGCTATTTTTGAAGCGTTAGGCTATATTTATAAACGCGATTTAGAATCTGGAAAAATTAAGCGTTTAACAAAACAAACAGATCATTTTGAATTATTTCCGCAGTATTCTCGTGATGGTAAAAAAATAGTTTACACCACGTGGAACGATAACAAGCAAGGCCAAGTGCGCGTTGTATCTTCTCGCAGTGGTCGAGGCGACACAATTACACAAGAACCAGGCAAGTATGTAGAACCAACGTTTAGCCCGAATGGTAAAACGGTTGTTTATCGTAAAGCCAGCGGTGGCAGTATTTTAAATCCTAAATGGTCATTGAACCCAGGTATTTATAGCATTAGCGCAAAAGGCGGTAAAAGTGAACTGATTTCTAAAAGTGGATATCAACCACAGTTTGGGGCTGACAACGACCGTGTATTTGTAATGAGCCCATGGCCAAAACCATCGCTGAGTGTTGTAGAGCTAGAAAGCAAAAAAGTATCTAAACTTTATGAATCTGAGCATGCTACTGAATTTAGAGTATCTCCAGATGGGGAGTATCTTGCTTTTGCTGAGCGATTTAAAGTGTATGTAACGCCATTAGTTGAAAGTGGGAAGGCCATAAATATTGGACCTAAAGACAGTAAATTCCCTATAGAGCAGCTATCTGTGCGTGCTGGTGAAAGTATTAGCTGGAGTGCCGATAGCAGCAAACTTTATTGGACACTAGGGCCTGAGCTTTACCATGCAAATTTAAACGGTGTATTTGCGATTAACAGTAAAAGCGACGCTGATTTTAAAGTTAAAAATGGCGAAAACATCGGATTCAGTAAGAAGGTGAATGAGCCAAAAGGCATGATTGCTTTAACTGGCGGTAAAATTATTACGATGAATGGTGATAAAGTCATTGAAAACGGAGTAATAATTACTGATGGCAAGCATATAAAAGCTGTGGGCCCAGCTTCTGAGTTAAGCATACCAAAAGATGCAGAAGTTATTGACGTTACTGGTAAAACTATCATGCCGGGTATTGTTGACGCCCATGCTCATGGTTCTCAAGGGAGCAATGAAATAATTCCTCAGCAAAATTGGAAAAACTTTGCAGGTTTAGCTTTAGGTGTTACGACTATTCATGATCCCTCTAACGACACCACCGAAATATTCACTGCAAGCGAAATGCAAAAAGCAGGTATGATTGTTGGTCCGCGTATTTTCTCTACAGGAACTATTTTGTATGGGGCTAATATGCCGGGTTATACCTCGCATATTGATTCGTTAGAAGATGCTAAATTTCACTTAGAACGCTTAAAGAAAGTAGGTGCTTTTAGTGTTAAATCATACAATCAACCCCGTCGTGAGCAGCGCCAACAAGTCGTTGAAGCAGGTCGCGAACTTGAAATGATGGTTGTGCCAGAAGGCGGTTCGCTACTGCAACATAATTTGAGCATGGTGGTTGATGGGCATACAGGTATTGAGCATTCCATTCCTGTAGAAAACATATACGATGATATAAAACAATTATGGTCACAAAGTGATGTGGGTTACACACCAACGCTTGTTGTTGCCTATGGTGGTATATGGGGTGAAAACTATTGGTATGATAAAACTGACGTGTGGAATCACCCTCGTTTAAGTAAGTTTGTGCCTCAAAATCAGTTGCTGCCGCGTTCTATGCGTCGTGTTAAAGCACCCGATCATCACTATAATCATTTTAACAACGCACGTGTGTCGGCTGAGCTACAAGACTTAGGTGTTTTAGTTAACTTAGGAGCGCATGGTCAACGTGAGGGGTTAGGTGCACATTGGGAAATGTGGATGTTTGCCCAAGGTGGCATGACGCCACTAGAAGCCATACGCGCATCAACACTCGATCCAGCTAAGTACTTAGGGCTTGATAAAAACGTAGGCTCGCTTGAAGTGGGTAAACTGGCTGATTTAATGGTGATTGATGGTGATCCGTTAATTGATATTCGCAGCTCTGATAAAGTTGATTATACAATGATTAATGGTCGTTTATTTAATGCAGAAACGATGAATGAAGTTGGTAAAAAAGCACGCCAACCGCTTTATTTTGAAAAGTAACAATTTTAATTAACGTCTTTAAAAAGCGGCTTTTATGCCGCTTTTTTATTTTACAAATTATAAACAGCAGGCATAAAAAAACCGCTTAACGCGGTTTCTTTTAAAATCATTAATGTTGATTAAACAACACCGCGCGGTAGGCGACAGTCATGATCTTTACGCGCTAGGATTACAATCCACAATTCTTCAGCGGTGTAACCATCTTCACTTTGTGTAACCACAGTGAATGGCGCTTTTTTCTGAGCGGTAACAGGCGCAGCTTTTTTGGTTTTAGTTTTTTTAGCTGGCGCTTTTTCAACAGGTGCCGGTGTTGCTTCACCACTGCTTAATTCTTTAGTTAGCTCAGCTACGTCAGCTAGGCGTAAGTTTTTTCCGCCATCGATGCTGTACCAGCCTGGTTTAGTTGTAATTTCAGGTTTTTTACCATTAGCAGCTTCATACGCTGCTTCAAAGGCAGATAGTACTTCTGTTTTGTCTAGTTTGCTCATCAGAGACCCTATACGTTGTGAACACAGATAAAGAGAAGCTATTTATACCTATTTTGAATCAGTTTTTCAATTTTTTGCGATTTTCCTTCCATTTTAAAGCAATAAACGCCAAAATTTGCACAAAATTCAGTGCAAAGTAAGGTTACGCGTATGCAACGTCAAGAATTTAACCAATTATTAAATGATATTTTAAAGCCTCATAATATTAAGGATTTTTGCCCAAATGGATTACAAGTTGAAGGTAAAAATGAAATAAAAAAAATTGTTACCGGAGTAACAGCGAGCCAAGCATTAATTGACGCTGCAATTGATGAGCAAGCAGACGCTATCTTGGTCCATCATGGTTATTTTTGGAAAGGCGAGTCTCAACCTATTACCGGGATGAAAAAGCGGAGAATAGGCGCCTTATTGGCTAACGATATTAATTTATTTGCTTATCACCTCCCTTTAGATATTCACCCAGAGATTGGTAATAACGCGCAGCTTGCAAAATTATTAGATATTGAAATTCAAGAAGGGCTTGAGCCTGTTGCTAACAGTGTAGCCGTGAAAGGGCGCCTTAAAACAGCGCTAAGTGGAGATGAATTTGCATCAAAAATAGCTAAGGTGCTTAATCGAGAACCCCTCACAAGCTTAGTTCGTTCAAGTAAAATACAAACTATTGCGCTGTGTACTGGTGGAGGTCAAGGTTATATTGATTTAGCTGCGGAGCAAGGTATTGACGCTTATTTAACAGGTGAAGCGTCTGAGCAAACTATTCATAGTTCACGAGAACAAAATATTGATTTTTTTGCAGCAGGGCATCATGCAACCGAACGCTACGGTATAAAAGCTCTGGGCGAGCTACTTGCTCTGGAGTACGGTTTTGAGGTTAGCTTTATTGATATTGATAATCCTGTTTAAGGTACTGTGATATTTAAGATTATTAATTTTAGTACTCGTTATATTTTAAATATTAAAAGCCTTGAATTTAACGCCAGTTAAATAGGGGCGACAACGGATAGTGTACAAGCGCTGCTCTAATAGACTTTATTTACTTATATTGAAGTGAGGGCGTGTTTAAATTTGTTGTCTAGTGAGTTGAGTATAAATTGAGAGTGTTCAGAGCAAGGGAAATAGACACGCTTTTTTTACATACATTACCTAAATGAAAGCGAATAAAATAAACCGGTTGTAAAAGTAAGGTAAGTGGTTTGGTCTCTCATAAAGATCTTTTAAATTACTTAACTCGTTATATATTTTTAGTTTTATTAAAAATGACCTTATAAGGACCGCAATGGAAGGTGTTTTAGCTCTACTTGAGCAGTACGGCTTATTTGTTTACCTGTTGCTCTTTGGGTATTGTGCATTAAAAAGCGGCTGGTTACCTTTATTTGCAGGTTATGCTGCTCAAATCGGCGCACTTGATATTAAATTAGTTATTTTAGCTACTTTTATGGGAGGGTATATTGGCGATGAGATACGATTTGCTCTTGCAAGAGCTTATGGCACTTCATGGCTTGAAAAGCCCAATAAAATTGGTCAACTATTTAAAACAGCGAGTGCGCTTGCTAACCGTTACGGCATGGCTTACATTTTTTTATATCGATACCCCAAAGGTATGCGCACAATTGGAGCGCTCCCTGTAGGGCTAACCGATATATCTTGGCCCCTATTTAGCACCTTAAATGCCTGTTCAGCTGCTTTATGGGTCATTATTTTAGTTGGCGGAGGCTATACTTTTGGAGCTACATTTGAGTCTATAGGTGTAGAGAGCTTAACCGCACTGAGTATATTATTGTTAGGGATATTTTTAGTTATACTCTATCGGCTTTGGACAAAACACCCACCTACAAAACAACGACAGTAAAGTGACGTTATTGTTTAACAAAAAATCTAGTGAAGAGCTTTACCCACATATCTTAAAGTATTGATATTTTATTTTCTTGCTCGACAAACATTCATTGTAAACAAATCAAATTTACGAGTTAGCAGGTGGCTTTTTGCAAGTTGTTTAAAGTGCCTCAGGGTCTAGCCATCGACGGACTTTTATCCACGTTGTTCCTATAACTTCATGGCTGTATTGCGTTACGGCTAGTAGTGCTTGCGCATTTGGAACGAGCTGTTTATGAAAAGGAAGCGCTGCAAAATTGTGAAAGTCAGTTGCTGCAGGAATGCTTGTTACACCTTGGGCCGAAAACAAGTCCTGGGCTCTGGGCATATGCAGTACCGAAGTTACTAACGCTACCTTAAAATCAACTAGCTTAGGCGCTAGTAGCGCAGCTTCTTGCGCTGTATCCATTGCCTTTGGGTTTTGCAAAAGCCTATTTTTATTAATGCCTAACTCAATGGCAGTTTGATACATCAAGCTGCTGTTAGTAATATTCTCATAACCGCCGCCAGAAACAATAAGCTGTGATTTTGGGTAGTACTTAGCGAGTTTGACTCCTTCAACTAGTCTGGTTAGCGCGCAATTACCTAATTGGTTATTAGCACTTAAGACAGAGTTAGGATTTATATCGCACCCAAGCACAACTATTTTGTCTAATTCTGGGTGTTTTGAAGGGTGAAAAGAAAGGCTTGTTGGCTCGTTGTTTTTTAAAATTTGGTTAGCAACAAATGGTGTACTGATTGCCAACAATGTTGAAAGTCCAAAAAATGCAATTACTAAAGAAAATTTGCGCCCCTTGAATGCCAAAAACAAAGCTATAAGTGTAAAAAGACCAATTAAAGGGAGCGGCATAAGCAAGCCGCCAAGTAACTTTTTCAAAGCGAACATAATGAGCAACATAAAAGCTATAATTTAAGTTATGTTACTCATTAATGAGTAGTTTATCGACCGTTATTTAACTTACACGTATTTAAAAAGTGGCGATATACAGGGTTATCTTTCATATCTTTTTTCATCGCTAAGTACATTGGTCGAGTTAAACCTAGCGCACCTAGTGGAATCGATTTGATGAGTCCTTGGCTTTCATATGGTGTAACCAACCAATCAGGTAATGCAGCTACACCCATTCCAGCACTGACTAGCTGAAAAATTAGTAGTCCTTGATCTACGTTTTTTAACGTCCCGTCAAAACGTGCATTTTGAATGAAATGTTTAAATATATCTTGGCGTTCGCGCGGAATAGGGTAAGAAATAATGGTTTCATTCTTTAAGTCCAACGCTGTAACGTATGCTTTTTTAGCAAGATCGTGATCAGGTGCAACAATTAATTTTAACTTAAAGTCGAATAAATGGGCATACTCTAGCTTATCGGGTTCACGAATGTCTGATGTGAGTACTAGGTCTAATTCATCGTTAAGTAAGTCTGGAATTGCGTCATAACTAAAACCACGTTCATAATCAATTTTTATATCTGGCCAAAAGTTATTAAAATCTTTAATTGTTGGAAGTAGCCAGTGAAAACAAGCATGGCATTCAACACTTAAGCGTAATTGTGAAATTGGCTGATTAAGGCTCTCTTTTAAACGACATTTAGTTGCTTCAATTTTCGGCAGTATTTCGTGGGCTAACTCAAGCAATAACATGCCTTGCGGGGTAAAACGCACAGGCTGCGTTTTGCGTTCAAACAGCTGGCAGTCTAACTTGTTTTCCAAGTCTTTAATTTGATGTGATAAAGCCGACTGAGTTAAGAATAATTCGCGGGCAGTATTCACTAATGAACCGGTTTCTTTAAGGGTTGCAATAGTTTTTAAGTGTTTTATACCAATCATCTTTAATAATTCTCATGGAAAATTTGAGTAGTGCTCATTATTTTTCAATACTACGCTTATATAAAAAACGTTTCAACGTCTAGACGTCTAAATTAAGCTAATAAATATAGTTTTACTGATTAATGTTTTTATAGTTTAGCGTAAGTAACTAGATCCAGCCGATTTTATACTGCTTGTATTAATTTACTTCATGTTTAAAGGTAAAGGGGCTGGTATAAAAAACTTTTTAACTCGCTTAGTTAACTAACGCTAATAGATAGAAAAGTAGTGACCTTTGGAGAAAATAAAAATACTTTGGAGTATATGAAGGTTGATCTTTGGTGATTGACTTTACAGCTGTCAGTTTGTCATGCAGGCAAACATAATTTATGTATTGTGGTCATTCCTAATAAATAGGCAATAACGAAGAACAAACCCAAACGCATGCTGCCCTTTGGGTTATTTTTGGGGCTATTTGCTCTTTGTTGCTGGGTATTTATTTACCCCACTAGGTTATATACCTCGCGCCGCGCTCTAAGTGCCCCAAGCCTTAACTTTACAGATGTGGGGCTAAAGTGGTTGATTAATTAGTAATATAGCTTCTTTTGCTGGTACTGGTTTTGACATTAAATAACCTTGTCCGTATTCACAATGCGTAGTTTGCAAAGTCTCTAGCTGTCCGGTGGTTTCAATTCCTTCAGCAACAACTTCAAGTTTTAACGACTTAGCAAGTGACAAAATAGCCTCAACCAAGGGATTTGTTGAATCTTGTACATGATCGATGAAGCTTTTATCGATCTTCAGAATATGAATGGGCAGCTGGTGTAAGTAGCCTAGTGCAGAGTAACCTGTTCCAAAATCATCAAGACATAGTTTTACTTTTAGAGGTGAGAGCCCTTCGATAATTTGTGTGGCGAGCTCTAAGTTTTCTATTAATCCAGATTCGGTTATTTCTAAACACAAAGACCCCAAAGGCAATTGGTATTTGTTATATATAGCGTGGACCTGAGCTACAAAATCTTGGCTTGCAAAATGACGCGATGATACATTTACTGTCACTTTTAAGAAACGATGACCTTGTTGGTGCCACTTTGAAATATGCTGTGCAGCTAAGTCGAGTAGATGTAAATCCAGGTTGATTATTTGGCCTGTTTTTTCAGCGATAGGAATAAAGTCATTAGGTGAAACAAACCCTTTTTTAGGGTGGTGCCAACGAACAAGTGCTTCAAAGCCAATAACGTGGTTATCTAAGATTGTAAAAATTGGCTGAAAGTAGAGTTCAAATTCGTTGTGTTCAATACCGTGCTGTAGGTCGTTTTCTATGTCGGCGTGTGTTTTAAGCTTTTTTCTCATTGTGTTGTTAAAAAACTTAACTTGTCCACGGCCTGTTGATTTAGCCTCGTACATAGCGGCGTCTGCTTGTTGCAGTAACAGGTATGCTTTATCGTCAACATTATCAGTATAGGCAATACCTATGCTGGTAGAGGCTTGCAATAAATGGCCATCAACATTTATTGGTTTAGAAAGTGCTTCTTTTATGCGCCCTAGTGCCTCTTTAACTTGATTACGATGAGTAATGTTTTCCATTAAAATAGCAAACTCGTCGCCACCCAAGCGTGAAAAAGTGTCGGTGTTACGAACTGTACCTTTGATCAACTCACAAATTTTAATTAAAAAGTGATCGCCAACTTCGTGGCCGAGCGCATCATTGATACTTTTAAAGCGGTCAAAATCTAAATAAAGTAGGGCATGAACAGTGCCTTTTTTTACACGCGTTAAGCGCAAAATTGCATGCTTTATTCGTTCAATAAGTAATGAACGATTAGCAAGCCCGGTTAATCCATCATGTAAAGCTTTATGTTCAAGCTCCTGCCTAGCTAACTGCCTATCTATTGCCATACTTATTTGCCTGCTTACATAGGTAAGCAAAGCACTATCGTGCTCATTATAATGATGTGCCTCATGATAACTTTGCACAACAATGACACCACTCATACGTTTATTGGCTTTAAATGGTACACCTAGCCAAGATTCGGCTTGACGACCAATTAATTTAAAATGACCTTGCTCTATATGATCAATGTAGTCTTGTTTTGTTAATAACATCGCTTGGTCAGTTTGCAATAAAAAGTAAGACGCGGTGTCTTTAAGTTGTTCTTTAGAGATTTTTTGATGTGTGTTTGTTTGTATTCCAGCTTCAACAATGTAAACAATATCAAGGATGTCGATTTGTTTATCGTAAAGGCCAATAAAAAAGTTATCAGCCCTTAGTAAGCTATTAATAATAGTGTGCAAAGATTCGAAAAATGTATCTAAGTCACTGGCTTTATAGGTTAAGTTGGCTATTTGAAGAAGACTATTTTCAAGCTTTTGCGCGTCATTTAACTGCTCAACAGTCGATTGCAGGCTATTTACCATGTTAACTTGGTTTATTTTAGCGCTTAAAAGGTGTGCCACTGTTGTTAATATTTCAAGGTGTGCATTAGTAAAGTAGTTCATAGCTGGGTGTTCACAATCAATAACACCTAGAATGCGGTCTTTGTATACAAGAGGTACACAAAGCTCTGATTGAGCAGGGCGTTCGTCTGCAATATAACGGCTATCCTTTGTGACATCGCCTAAAATTATTGCTTTTTTTGTTGTTGCAACAAAACCTGATATACCTTCATTAAAATCAATTACTTTTCGTTGGGCTTTGTACTTATATCTTTGGCGATCGATTCCCATAGAAGCAACAAGGTTCAGTTTAGAGGCTGATTCATCAGCGAGATAAATAACACAGTCAACAAACCCAAGGCGATTTACAACTTGGGTCGTTACATATTCAAATAGCTCATCTAAGGTGTCTAGCTGTAATAGGCTTGATGAAAACTGATTTATGATACTTAGCTGATCTGTTTTTACTTCAAGCGCTTTAGAGGTATCGATACTGTTCGACATAGGCAAAATTTATTATTCTTTTTTTATAAACACCACATTAAGTTAACCTAATATCAACTGTTCTACAAAATAAAACGATAAACGTTTTAACAAAGCTGTAAATAAAATAGGGCAATTTAGTAGCCGATTATATGAATAAAATCTTTACTCGAAAACATCATATGCCTATGATCACATAAATTCAGCTGTGGAATGAAGTGATGACCAGTAATAATACAAACTCTGTAAAAACGTTAACAATTACCCGACCTGACGATTGGCATGTGCATTTACGCGATGGTGATCAGCTTAAAGACACTGTGCGCGATATTAGCCGCTATATGGGGCGCGCTATTATAATGCCAAATTTGGTTCCTCCAGCGACCTGCACGGATACCGCTTTAGCTTACAGAGAACGTATAATGGCTGCTAAGCCACAAGGTAACTTTGAGCCTTTGATGGTGCTATACCTTACTGATAAGACAACACCTGAAGAAATAATTAAGGCTAAGGCATCTGGCAAAGTATTTGCTGCTAAACTTTACCCTGCCGGCGCGACAACCAACTCTGATTCTGGTGTAACGTCCGTCAAAAATATATATTCAGTGCTTAGCGCTATGCAAGATGTTGGTATGCTTTTGCTTGTACATGGTGAAGTGACGGATTCTTCAATTGATATTTTTGACAGAGAAAAAGTGTTTTTAGATACGATTCTAGGTGATGTCGTTAATGACTTTCCAGAGCTTAAAATAGTACTTGAGCATATAACAACAAAAGATGCGGTTGATTTTGTCAATAATGCGCCAAGTAATGTTGCTGCAACGATTACTGCCCACCATTTACTGTATAATCGAAACCACATGTTAGCAGGGGGGATTCGTCCTCATTATTACTGTTTGCCTATACTCAAACGTAATATTCACCAGCAAGCACTTATGGCTGCAGCTACGAGTGGCAGTAAAAAGTTCTTTTTAGGTACTGACTCAGCGCCTCATTATAAAGATAAGAAAGAAGCTGCGTGCGGTTGCGCAGGGGCTTACACGGCTCATGCTGCTATTGAGCTTTACGCAGAAGCATTTGAAGAAGCTGGTGCATTAGATAAGCTAGAGGGCTTTGCAAGCCACTTTGGGCCAGACTTTTATGGTTTAGCGCGTAATAGCGATACAATTACACTGCAAAAGTCTCCTTGGACTGTGCCTGCAAGTTATACGCTTGGTGATTCTGAAGTCGTACCGATAAAAGCTGAATCTGTAATTGATTGGGCTGTTTTAAAGTAAAATTAAGTATTTGAAATCAAAGCCGCTTACTTAAGCGGCTTTTTTGCATGTAAATATTTAGGCTCAAGGCTTGTATGAAAAGGTGTAAATTGGCTTGTTACTTAATCATTATTTCTTGTTTGTTTTAGTATGAACAGAGATTAGCCTGTGAAGGGTTAACAATCGCTGTATTTTTATTAGGATTTCATAATAAATATTACAATAATATTTTATTTTTATTTATTTTAATCAATGCCTTACCTGTTTTTAATCACGGAGTAAGTTTTTTTAGAAATTATTTTCAATTAATAGAGCGAAAAAAAATAGAATGTGTTAATCTTACTTTGCTTTGAGTTTTTATGAATTGAATTTACGGATATTGTGCTGCGTTTAAGGTTACCAGTTAGGTTATTACTTGTTCCTGTACTATACCTCTATTTTTATGAGCATTGACTCAAGGAGGCTATTGCCACAATAACGTGGCAGAATTTTTAATTATTGACTTACAGGAAAATTTAGTATGTCGGTTTCTGGTAAAGTAAAGTTTTTCAACGAAGCTAAAGGCTTTGGTTTCATTGAACAAGAAAACGGTCCTGACGTGTTTGTACACTTCAGCGCAATCTCTGGTTCTGGTTTTCGCACTCTTAGCGAAGGTCAAGCAGTGACATTCAGCATCAAACAAGGTCAAAAAGGCCCTGAAGCTGAGAACGTTGAAGCAGCATAATTTTAATTATGTGAACTCATGTTCATCTTGGTGAAGCAGGTCTCTGTTTCACCATTATCCCTTAAAACCATTCATATACGCAGAAAGCTCAATACCTCCAATCATTAATAGCGCTCATTTATTATATCTAAACTCCAAAAGACCATTATGTGGTTTAATCTTGCTATAAAACCTAATTTTAATTAAACACGCTAAGCAGAATTCTATGTATTATTAATTTTGTGCTGCCTATAAATTTCTAATATTTTCATAATCCTTCTAGGTTAACTTGCAAGTTTTAGAAGTATTAATATTTACAAAACTCAGCCTCAAACTGGATTATATGGATAAACGACAAAGCCTAGAGTTTGGATAGTGAGCTAAGAAGTAACATATAGTGAACTTAGACAAGGCTCGGTTTGAACATCATAAGAATAATTAACTAAAGTAAGCTTTTTTAATTTTGATTGTGCCCAAGCCATTAATGAGACTTTATTTTGTCTATCAGTTTAGAACGTTGCTTATAGTTTTTGAGTATCAAAAAACCTTCACAAATTCAATATTGAAATCCTTCTATTAGCTTTACAACTTTCAATATGTGTAACGTTTGATTTTTGTGCGTTAAACCGTTCCTTTTTTGAGTTAAAGTGCTTAAAAATGATAAAAAACCGTCAAATAGAGCCCCTAAAAGAGTTTTTTTTAAATGTTTTTATTTTTTTTTTACATACATCTAGTTTGAACTAAATGTTGCATTTATGTTGTTTGTTTAGAGGTCTATCCAGTTAAACATCAACCTTATTGGGGTTTGCTAGGATTGTTGATAATACAGTTGGTTGCAATAATGTTAACATTTTATTGGTGCTACTTTAATGTAGTCCATCGGCAGGTGATTTATTTGCTAATTACACCTAACATCAAGTTGACAGCGCTTATTGCATTTAGCATTATTGAAAGGTTGATATCTATTAAAAGATATCAGGGTTGTTCTCCTCGGAGGATAATTAAATTATAAAAGTAACATTACTTAATTGGTTGGGAACTATGTCTGTTAAAATCAGAAAGAGTCTTGTAGCAACAGCGTTGGTTGGCGCTTTTGCATTTGCAAGCAGCAATGTGATTGCAGATCCTTTGAATGACGTGCAAAAAGCAGGTCAACAAATTCAAAAGGCTGCTGTTAAGTCTCAAACTAAAATTGACAATGTATATGGTCAAACTCAAGAGCTAATCGCTGAGTACCGTAGCATCGTTGATGAGACTGAACTTATGAAAGTGTATAACGATCACGTTGCACGTTTGGTCGCTGACCAAAATGCATCGATTGAGTCGTTCGATCGTCAAATCGCGACTATCGATAACACTAAACAAAACGTTGTGCCTTTGATGTATCGCATGATCGATACGCTTGAGCAATTCATCAAAGCGGACGTTCCATTCAATCTTGAAACGCGTCTAGGCCGTGTTGAAAGACTTCGTGACATCATGGCATCTGCCTCTGTTACTACGTCTGAAAAATTCCGTCAAGTTCTTGAAGCATACACAGTTGAAACAGCTTACAGCTCTGCAGTAACTGCTTCTCAAGGTACGCTTGAAATTGATGGCAAAAATATCAACGTAGATATCGGTCGTTTAGGTCGTATTACTTATGTTGCTCAGTCTTTTGACTTGAAACATGCTTGGGTGTGGGATAACAACACTAAACAGTGGAAAAAATTAGGTGAAGAATACCTAAAACCTGTTAAAGAAGTGATCCGCATGGCACGTAAGCAAGCGACACTAGAACTTGTTAAACTACCAATCTTTGGCGCGGAGTAATCAATAATGAAGAAACTATTTAAAGGTTTTGCTGTTGCAGCAGTACTATCTGTTTCTGCAGGTACCGCGCTTAACGCACACGCAAACACTGACGCTTTAGACAAAATTCTTGAGCAAGTTAAGCAAGAGCGTATCTCAGAAGGTAAGATCAATAAGCAACGTGAGCAAGAGTTCTTATCAGAACGTGCTGACAAGCAATCTTTACTTAATAAAGCTAAAAGCCAACTAGCTGCTGAAAAAGCACGTGGTGATTCTTTAGCTAAGCAATACGCACAAAACGAAAACACTTTAGCGGAAAAAGAGCAAGCTCTTCAAAATGCTCAAGGTACTCTAGGTGAGATGTTTGGTGTTGTACGTCGTGCAGCGCAAGACGCTATCGGTTCTATCGAAGCATCTTTAGTAAGTGCTGAAAAGCCAGGTCGTGCTGAAGTACTTCGTTCATTAGCAGCAGCTAAAGAACTTCCAACAGTTCGTGAGTTAGAAGAGCTTTGGATTTCACTTCAAACAGAAATGACAGAATCAGCAAAAGTATCTACTTTTGAATCTGAAGTTGCTGGCCTTGACGGAAACACTGCGGTTAAGAAAATCACTCGTATTGGTAACTTTAACTTAGTTGCTGACGAAGGTTACTTAATCTACTCGCCAGAAACAAAGTCTATCCAGCCTTTAGGTAAACAACCTGATAGCTACATTTTAGATGGCATTTCAAACCTAGAAGCAACATCTTCTGATAGCTACGCGGGCGTTTACATTGACCCTACACGCGGCGCAATCTTACGTATTAATACGCAGAAGAAAACGCTAATGGAATACTACGAGCAAGGTGCTGAAGTTGGTTATATCATCACTGTACTACTTGCTGTAGGTCTATTAATCTTCTTAGTTCGTTTCATTGACTTAGCGCTTACTACTTCTAAGATCAAATCACAACTTAAGAACTTGTCTACACCGAATACAAACAACCCACTGGGTCGTATTCTTAAAGTGTACCATGACAACAAATCTCAAGATGTTGAAAACCTTGAACTTAAACTTGATGAAGCTATTTTACGTGAAACTCCACGTGTTGAAGCTGGTATCAACATCATCAAGATCCTTGCTGCTATCGCACCATTACTAGGTCTACTAGGTACAGTAATCGGTATGATTTTAACGTTCCAAACAATCACATTGTTCGGTACGGGCGATCCGAAGATCATGGCTGGTAACATCTCTCTAGCACTTGTAACTACAGCGCTAGGTCTAATTGCAGCACTACCACTTATTCTACTTCACTCTATTGTTGCAGGTCGTAGTAAGTCGGTATTACATATCCTTGATGAGCAAAGCGCTGGTATCATCGCTACTCACGCGGAGAAGGAGAAAGCCTAATGCTAGTCCTGATGGAGATATGGGAATCTATCAGGGATTTTGTTGGCACAGGCGGCCAGGTTTTATACGTGGTCGCGATAGCACTCTTTCTGATGTGGGTTTTAATGATTGAGCGCTATTGGTTCTTACTTGCAGAGTTTCCTCGTTTAACGAAGGATATTGTTGCTAAGTGGGATGCCCGCCAAGACACTACGTCTTGGTACGCACACAGAATCCGTGAAGCATGGATTTCTGAAGCGTCTGAAAAATTAGATCAGCGTATGTTGTTGATTAAAACATTAGTAGCTGTTTGTCCTTTAATAGGCTTACTTGGAACTGTAACGGGTATGATCGCGGTTTTTGAAACCATGGCAACTCAAGGTACTGGTAATGCACGTTTAATGGCATCAGGTATTTCAATGGCAACAATCCCAACAATGGCTGGAATGGTTGCGGCACTATCTGGAGTTTTCTTTAGCTCACGCCTTGAGGCAAGAGCGAGAATGGTGAAAGCCAAACTTGTAGATAGCATGCCTCATCACTAGAGAGAGAATTAAATATGGCACGTAAACAACGTTTTCGTGAAGAAGAAGAAGCAGCGGTAGATATGACACCAATGCTTGACATCGTATTTATCATGCTTATTTTCTTTATCGTAACTACATCGTTCGTTAAAGAGGCTGGTATCGAGGTCAATAAACCTAAAGCTGCCCAAGCTACGAAGCAAAAAAATGCAAACATTTTTATTGCTATACGCAGTGATGGCGCAATCTGGATTGATAAGCAGCAAGTTGACGTTGAACGTGTTTCAGCGAAAATTGAAAGCTTACTAGCAGAACAACCTACTGACGTTGTAATTTTGCAAGCTGATAAAGAAGCAAAACACGGCACAGTGGTTAAAGTTATGGACCAGATTAAAGCAACGGGCGATAACCTAAGAATTTCAATAGCTGGAGATCAGTAATGATTCGTTTTCTGTTTTCACTGATTGCAGGTGGGGCAGTTACTTTCGGCTTGTTCTACTTCATGGCTTACCTCATCTCTGGTGGGGCTGACCGTAATACGGAACAAAAAGAGCAGATCATAGTCGAAATTATGACGAATCCGCCTGAATCTAAGGTGCAGGAGAGGAAGCGTGTACCGCCTCCGCCTCCACCACCGCCAAAGCAGCCGCCTAAACCGCAGCCGCCACAGCCGGATACTAATCCTAACCCAGGTGCAATGTCATTTAATATGCCAAGCATCGACGTAGGGAGTTCTGCTGGTGGACTAAGTGGTCCGGGTGCATTTGGACGAGATGGTGATGCGACACCTATCGTTCGTATTGAACCAAAATATCCAACGCAAGCAGCACGTGATGGTAAAGAAGGTTGGGTACAACTTTCGTTCACAATTGATGAGTTAGGTGGGGTTATTGACGTTGATGTAATCGACGCTGAGCCTAAACGTATCTTTGACCGTGAAGCTAAACGTGCACTTCGTAAGTGGAAATACCGTCCGAAAATTATTGACGGTAAGCCACAAAAACAAGTTGGTTTACAAGTTCAACTAGACTTTAAACTTAACCAAGGCTAAGGAGGCGAGTAATGAGAAATTTATCTAAAGTAACTGCTCTTGCAATTCTTATGTCTGTGTCAGGTGCAACTTTAAGTTCATCTGTATTAGCGGCGCCAGATTACGCAAAAATTGAAGAGCGTAAGAAAGCAAAAACTAAGATCATGGGCGAGCGTACTGGTAAAAAAGTAATTAAAGCATTTGACTTGTATAACGAAGAAAAAGTTGACGAAGCAATTGTATTGCTGAGAGAGATTGACCCTTCAGATGAGTTTGATAAAGCGACTGTAAATCGTTACTTAGGTAGCATGTACGCGCAGAAAGAAAACTACGCTGATGCAATCAAATACAGCAAGCTAGCAGTAGCGCCTGATATTTTGAACTTTGCAGACCATGAACAAACACTTAAGTTATTAGGTGATTTGTACGCGGGTACTGAGAAATACAAAGAAGCAAAAAAAGCATACACAGCTTGGATGGACTTCACAGGTGAGGAAGATCCAACTGTATATACTCGTATTGCGCAAGCTAACTTTCAGCTAGAGCAATTCAGTGATGTTTTTGAGCCTGCTAACAAAGCAATAGCTCTTCAAAAAGAGCCTAATAAAGGCCCTTACCAGCTTAAACTTGGCGCATACTTTGAAACTAAAGATTATGCAAACATGGTTAAAGTGGGTGAAGAAATTGTTAGAGTTTGGCCTGATGATAAAAAAGCTTGGGTTGGTTTAGGTAAATATTACCTACAAACCGAAGAATATCAGAAAGGTCTTGCAACAATGGAAGTGGCTTTCAAAAACGGTTACTTTGAAAACGAAGTTGAATACAAAGTACTTGCTAACTTTTACTCTTTAAATGAAATTCCTTACAAAGCAGCAGTAACGCTTGAAAAGGCAATTAAAGAAGAAAAAGTTAAACGTACTAAACAAAATGTCAACGCTGTTGCAAGTAACTATCATCGCTCTAAAGATATAGAGAAAGCTGCTAAGTATTATGAAGAAGCTGCTAAATTTGATGACGACGCTGAGCTTTACCGCAAAGCAGGTTCATTACTTTTACAATCTGAGAAATTCAGTGCTGCCGTTGTTCGCTTGAACAAGGCGTTAGAGCTTGGCTCTGACAAAAAAGGTACAATTTATTCAGATTTAGCTGAGGCGTATTACTACCAAGGCAAGTATAAGCAAGCTTATGCTGCTATTGTTAAAGCTATGGACGACCCACGCACACGTAAGTTTGCAAAAGGTTGGTCTACTTACATTAAAGATAAAGCCGCTCGCAACGGTGTTAAAATTTAATATTAGCTAACATTAGCAATTTTTAAAAAGCCCCTCTGGGGCTTTTTTTATTAGGATCACTATGTATAAAACGTTTTTTGTATCATTGTTATTGTGTTTAAATCTTGTTGGTTGTACTGATAAGAGTGATAGTTTTAGTTCTTTTGATGAGGCACGCAGCGCTTTAAAGTCTTTAAATACTGTGTTGATATTAGGTCAGGAAACAAATAATAAAAAAGTTACAGAAGAAAACATTGTTTACTCGAACGAATATCTTGATAAACGTCACGCTATTTATCAGCAATTGATGACGATGAAGTTAACACCTAATCAAATTACCCAAGTTAATTATTTGGTTATTGCAGAACGATTTCCTGAGCGTTTTTTTCCTTGGCCAGCCCAAGTAGACGTTCTACATAATATGAGTTTATTTAACCGTTCAGCTAGCACCGTTGAGCAAACTATTAGTTGGCTTAAATTTACACAAGCTAAGTTAGACATTGCAAAGCAAAGTAATCTAAAACTAAACAAGTTAGAGTATTCTTTATTACAGGAATATGTAGCGCAAGCTATCGAAAACAAGGCTACACAAGGTGCAATTAAAAGCCATATCAGAGCTTTTTCTAATTATTTGGATAATTATAAGCCTAGAGGGAGTGTTGGTTTAAGAGGGCTTTCTAATGGTTCAGAGTGGTATCAGAGTAAACTCAATTATTATGGCAACGCGGTTAACTCGCCTTTAGAGTGGGTTGTTATTATTAACGAACAAATTAAAGCGCTTGAAAGTGCAGTTATTAATGTCAAATTTAAACAAAATCACACCAAATCATTTGTTGTGCAATATTTATCTAAAGAGCCATTGATTAATGGACTTGACTGGCAAACACATTACTTAGACTTGCCTGCTATGGCCAGCAATACAAAATTGTCTAATAAGGACAAGTTGCTCATGCTTACAATGATGGAAACAGATATAGGTATTCATTACCACGCATGGACAATTGATCAGGCTAAAGTTAATTTGTCAAAGCGTCTTAAAGTGTCAGAACAAACCGCGCAATATTTAGTTGAAGATATTATTCTTTATCCAGGACAATCGTTTAGTTTTTGTGGTCAGATTTGTTATTAACCCAGGGGTTGTTTATCTTCCTAAATGTATGGCAAGGCAAAACTTTAAGGTGTAGATGCTTATTTTTTAATACGCAATTACGTAAAGTATATTCTAAACATACCCTGTTACTTTTTTAAGTTCCTTTTGGGGAAGTTTATGTTTAGCTGTTTCTAGTCAATATAGGTAATGGGGATAAATCATGAGTAAGGCGCAGAGGTTTTGCTCTGTTTTTACTTGTCTACTGCCTCATAAACTTTGCACCTCAGTTAAACCAATTTCAAAACTAATACGTTTTCAGGCATTAGCTATAGAAACTTATAACTAAGACTTTATAAAGTTAGTTAGATGCCCGCTTAATTGCGCATTTTGTACAGCGCTGTGTTGCAGGGTCTTTTTGAAGTAATGCGGTTGCAATTTTTTCTTCACAATCACAACAATAGCCGTATTGACCTATATCAATTTGACTCACTGCGGCCTCTAACATAGTCATACGATTAATTAAGTTGGCATACTCAGGGCCGAGCCTTTTTGCAGCAAGATCTAACCATTCATTATTTGCTGTATGCTTTAATGTGGTGATCAAGCCTTGATGGGCGGGGTGGGGCGATTTAGAAAGCATAACAAGTATGTTTGATTTAACTTGTGTTAGTTCATCATGTAAGCGCTTTTGGTGGTTCATTATCAGTATAACCCTTTTACATTAACTGCTCGTTATACTGATATTATCTAATTGCTTTTAATTATCTGTCATGATTTGAATCAAGTTGTGGTGCTTTTGCATATTTTTTTAAAACGGCAGATACGTCTTCTTTGGTTTTTAACCTACGAATTTCATCAAACAATGTTATCGCCTGCGGATATTGACGCTTTAAATAACCTAGCCATTGTTTAGTTCTAGATGCAAAATATTTTTCATCTTTAGCTGGGTCATGATGAATAGCTGAGTGTATTAAGTGATAAAGAACATGCTCCCATTCTAAACCCTCATAGTACTCATTGTTGACATGTGCTTTTATTTTTTTAGCTAAATCAGGATGAGATAGGGCGCCTCTGCCAAGCATTAAGTCACTGCAACCGCTTCTTTTTTGGCATAGCATTGCGTCTTCAACTTGCCATATTTCACCATTAGCAACTACAGCAATATTTTTACCTTTTATTATAGGAGGTATCTTTTCCCAATATGCAGGCGGGTTGTATCCATCGCGCTTTGTTCTTGCATGAATTGCTACGCTATTAGCGCCAGCACTTACAACCGCATCAATAATTTCTTGGCTGTTACTGTCGTCATCAAATCCTAAACGTATTTTTGCACTGACTTCATGTTTTGAATCTACCGCATCTCTAACCGCTTTAATTATGGTATACATATGCTCGGGATCTTTAAGCAAAACGGCACCACCGCGGCTACGGTTAACTGTTTTCGCAGGACACCCAAAATTAAGGTCAACACCATGAGAACCCAAATCAATCGCTCTCACTGCGTTTTCAGCTAATGGATTAGCTTCTTGTCCAAGCAATTGTATACGCACCGGCGTGCCTGCTCGGGTATAGCCATTATTATTTAGTTCAGGGCAGTATCGATAAAATACTTTTTCAGGTAAACGTGCTTGAACAACTCTTACAAATTCGGTCACGCATAAATCAAACCCGCCAAGGTCAGTTAGTAATTGGCGCATTTTAAAATCTACAACACCTTCCATAGGTGCTAAAACAAGTTTCATAAAGCGATTATATTATTAAAAATAAGGTCGCTAGTTTACCTGTAAATTGCATATTGATAAATCTGTAATTGTTACTCATAGTTAAAGTGAGAGCGCAGGGGGCAAATTTTTTCGATTAAATAAAAATAAAAATGAAAGTTTTTATTTCATCACAGGTCTACTTAAACATACACGCAATTTAAAACGATATTTACATTGCAACGACTTACACATTGAGTATAGAGAGCAAAGATAATGAATACAGTAAAAAATAATACAATCGCATTAACATTAGGTGCAGTAGTAGTGGGTTCTGCGAGTTTAGTATCTGCTGATGTACAAGCAAACCCGTTTGAATTTCAGCAGCTTGTTTCAGGTTATCAATTAGATGCTGCCGAAGGCAAGTGCGGTGAAGGCAAATGTGGCGGTGACGCAAAAGGTAAAAAAGAAGGCAAGTGTGGCGAAGGTAAATGTGGCGGCGACGCAAAGGAAACGTCTGAACTCGAGTGCGGAATTCGTATATGGTATGGCGGCGTCTGAGTGAAAAAAGAAGGGGGGGGGGGGGGGGGGGGGGGGGGGGGGGGCG
>NZ_PNDV01000033.1:0-103020 GCF_005930865.1 Pseudoalteromonas sp. S554
ATTGAGCTTCAATTCGTTTAAGTTCACCAGCTCAATATGAAACAGACTACTATGATAATTTAAACGAGTCAGGTAAAGTGGCCTGACTTAAACAAACTGGTCTCCGATGAACTCGGGGCGATTCAGACCTTAAATTCCAGTTTTGTATATTAAGCTCACCATCAAGCACCCACCACGCAATAAAAAATAATGGCGTTACAAATACTAGTGCACCAAATGTTGTGGCCATAGGGTGAATTGCAATTTTCACCCGCTTTATCATCACACCGCTTAAGCTAAAAAAGCATACAGCCATAAATACATATACAAGCCCAAATCCCTGAGTTTGTGAGTTTTGTACTTGGTTATAGCTTACAAAATAAAGTCCGACTAACGCACTTGCTAAAGCAATGAGTTTTATAAAACTAAATTTAGGCTCGTTTAATAGCTGTTGAGCAAGCAATCCCGATAAAATAGGAGCTAATCCAAACATAAGTGAAATAATGCCAGAAGGCACTGTTCTAGCCGCCATATAACTCAATAACATGCCACCAAAAATACCAATGCTTGAGTAAGCATAGAGTAGGCAGGCTTGCTTACTCCACGGCACTCTTACATTAGTGACTGCAACGACAAGCGCACCAATAAATAGCCCAACGAGCATACGCATTAACACCGCTAGTGATGGCGAAACACTCTCACTACTCCACACTATACCCAGCGGAGTGGTGGACCATATAAGAACCATTAAAAAATACGAAACTTTAACAGGCACGTACCATTCCTTTGTTAGTTAAAAATAAGGCGAGTGGGTTTTGAGGGAAAAAGCCAGCCAAGCGTATTAATGCACTAGTTACAGTACACATAATTAACGGTCAGTTTAATCTTAAGATATAAACGCTCAATAACTAGTAATAGAATTATACGCTGTAAAGGGTTTATGAATAGATATTTAATCATATTAAAGATTAAATAATGCTTAAATATACAGCTGTAAAATGTAAGTTACATTTTATTTAATACCATTTATAACAAAACTATTTGAGTTTTACCGTTCTAGTTATATGGTGCGTGTAAATTAATAGTAATTAAGGTAATTAAGTGCTCAAAAATAAAACAACAGGTAGCATGTTAATTGTAGCTGGTACCACTATTGGTGCAGGTATGCTTGCTTTACCTATCGCTTCTGCTGGTTTAGGTTTTATGACTGCACTTGCACTCATTGTTGCAAGCTGGATATTAATGACTTACACCGCCTTGCTGATGCTAGAGCTACATCAGTTTGCCCCTCGTGATGCAACGTTAAATACACTTGCTAAACGCTGGCTTGGGAAGCGCGGTCAATACATTGCCAATTTTTCAATGGTGTTTTTATTTTATGCTTTATGTGCAGCTTATATCGCAGGCGGTGGTGCTCAGCTTCAAGAGCGAATCAACCTTGGATTTGAATTAGAAATTGCCCCCCAATTTGGCTCCGTTATTTTGGCGGTCATTATTGCAAGCGTGGTTACACTAGGGACTAGCAAGGTAGATAAATTTAATAGAATACTCTTTTCAATCAAGGTGATTGTTTTAGCTAGCCTATTTTATATGCTTACGCCCTATGTACAATCAAAGCACTTGCTCGAAATGCCTGTTGAGCAAGGGCTAATATTATCGGCAATTCCTGTGGTATTTACATCTTTTGGTTTTCACGGCTCTATCCCATCAATTGTTAAATACGTAGGTCTTGACGTAAAAGTTCTGCGTAAAGTGATGATTGCAGGCGCAGCATTACCCTTGTTCATTTACATATTTTGGCAACTATTAAGCCAAGGTATTATGAGCCAAAGCGATTTACTCAATAGTGAGGGCTTAAGTGGTTTTGTAGCCAGTGTTGCAGGTATTGCACATAATTCAAATGTATCTATAGCGGTGAAATTATTTGCTGATTTAGCGTTAGCGACTTCATTTTTAGGTGTAAGCCTAGGTTTATTTGATTTTTTTGCTGATGCATTTAAACAAGGAGATAACAACCAAGGCCGTGTTATAACAGCGCTTATTACATTTATTCCGCCTTTGGGATTTGCTCTTTTTTACCCGCAAGGCTTCATAATGGCCCTTGGCTATGCCGCCATTGCTTTAGTTGTACTGGCTGTATTTTTACCTGTTGCTATGGTTTATAAACAACGTGCCTCAACCAGTAGCAACACTGGTTATAAAGTACGCAGTGGTCGTACAGGGTTATTGATTGCAGCGTTATGTGGTGTGCTAATAATTACTGCGCAATTTATGCAAATGAGTGGGGTTATACCTGCAATTGGTTAAAGCTTGCTTTTGTAATACCAAAATTTAGTTAATAAAAAACCGCACACCATGATTAATGAAGTGCGGTTTTTTTTATATTAGCTACGTTTATTTACAAACGTCAGCAACTGCATTTGCAAAGTAATCAAGGTTTGCTTTGCTAACACCGGCTACGTTGACACGACTTGAGCCAACAATGTATATGCCGTACTCTTTTTGTAATCGCTCAATTTGCTCTTTATTAATACCCAAGAACGAAAACATACCGTGTTGACGTTCAATAAATGAAAAGTCTTGCGCTATGTCTTTTGATGCTAGGCTTTCTTTAATTAAACTACGAAGGCCATTAATACGCGTACGCATTTCATCAAGTTCAGCATGCCACATTTGCGTAAGCTCTGTACTGCTTAAAATAGTGTTAACAATATCAGCACCATGTGCCGGAGGCATTGAATAAATGCTACGTACCACACTTAACATTACTGAGTTTGACACATCAGCTGTCGCACTGTCTTTTGCAATTAATGAACATGCACCGATACGCTCACGATATAAACCAAAGTTTTTAGAGCACGATGAGCAAATAATTAACTCTTCAACGGCATCAGCTAAAATACGAAGTCCGCGTGCATCTTCTTCTAGTGAAGAGCCAAAGCCTTGGTAAGCTATATCTACTAATGGTGTAAAGCCAACTTCTTTAGCAAGCTCTGCTACTGTGTTCCACTGAGCTTCGTTTAAATCCATGCCACTTGGGTTATGACAGCATGCGTGTAATAGCACTACATCACCCTTTGGTACTTGCTTAAGGGTATTGATCATCTCATCAAATAGCAGGTCTTTATTCTCGTAGTCGTAGTACGGGTATTCTTTTACGGTTAAACCCGCAGCTTCAAATAAACTAATGTGGTTTGCCCAAGTAGGTGTAGTAACCCATACAGTTGCATCTGTATTACAACGCTTAATAAACTCAGCAGCAACACGAAGTGCACCTGTACCACCTGGTGCTTGTGCTGTACGCACGCGATTTGCTAATAATGCTTGGTGCTCACCAAGTAATAGCTGTTCCATTTTTTGACAGTAGTCTAAGTTACCTGCTAAGCCAATATAAGATTTGCTTGTTTCATTTTCTAAGCGAAATGCTTCTGCTTTCTTCACTGCGTTTAATACAGGTGTATTACCGTGCTCATCTTTATAAACACCCACACCTAAATCAATTTTATTAGGGTTTGTATCTTTTTTATAGGCCGCCATAAGGCCAAGAATAGGATCGGTTGGTAATGGTTTTAATACTGAGAACATGGGCTATCTCTTATCTATATTTATGGGTTAGCAATTAAGCTTAGCTTAACATAAAAGCACATCACGTTGACTAGTGTTATTTACACGAGTGAGTGAGGAATTTTAATACAACACGCAATTAAAATGGCCAAAACTTTGTCATCAAAAAAGTCATTATCAAATGCTTCAGCATCAATAATACCTACACACTCATTTTGGGCATTAAATAAAGGCAAACATACTTCAGATTTAACTTTAGGGTCACAGGTATAATACTCTCCACCTTGTGCTAGATACTTCTCTACATTATTAATAATGCGACCTTTTTGTGATAACGCCACTTGAACATTATTGCTTCCTGCAGCAAAGACCTCTGTAAGCGGAAATAGAGGGCGGCTAGGTACACCATGATAAGCAAGCTTTAAAAGTTGTTTACCTTCATCTGTGTCCGTTGATTGATAAATACCATACCAGTCAACACCGGTTTGCGCGTGTACATAGTTAACAATACTTTGCAGCTGTGCAAGCTTGGTATTGCTATCTTTATTTATAAAATCAGCAAGGTTAAAAGGCTCATCTTGCAAGTAACCAAATAAGCTACACGCCCCGCCTTCACCTAATTCAGGTATTTGATACTGCCAACGCGTTTCTGGTAAAGATGTATGCGCTAGATAGTGCTCAAGCTTTTCAAGCTCGGCTGAAATTAAGTTTGCATTAACGCGCAACTGCGCTTGCGTTAAATAAGAAGAAATCATTTGGCCATCCATACATCTAAGTTGCCAGAAATGATAGCATGGATATTTTCACAGAGCTAGATCAACTTATAGGACATTTCAACTTGGTTACCACTGGCGTTATATGTGACTTTTTCTGCAATTTCTTCAAGCAGTGAAAGACCACGCCCAAATTCATTATTGCCACTCATTTCATCATTTGATTGGCTACTGAACCCCCTCCCCGAATCACAAATGATAAAATACAAACTGAGTGTTTCTGGGCAGTAGCGTATATCAATAATGATCATGGCATCTTTTAACTCACTTATGGCTTTCTCACGCATTTCATAAAACTTAAAAAAACCGTCTTCTTGCAGCTTTATTGCGGAGTCTAATCCTAAAACACCATGATCAAGTGAATTGTTATAAGCTTCAGAAAGGAGTAAAAAAATGTTTGAGCGATGATCATTTAATCCCTCAATTCGGCTAAGAATATTGACAATATCGTAGACAGGATCGGTTTGCTTAATTTGCTTTGAATTAAGGCTTAATGACAAATTGAAGGCAAGCGTTGAAAAAGGCTCTCTCGGCTTTTCTTCCACCAGCAAAGGCAAACAGTTAAGCAAGACAATGCTTACATCATCTTGTTGTTGTAAGCCCTGCGCAAAATCACTCACATCAGCAATTATTTCTTCACAAGAGATCATGGGCTTACTTTTTAATGATGCTATAAAGCGTTCTTCAGCAAAAAACTCGTCCTGCTTATTAGTGGTTTCTGTTATGCCGTCGGTAGCAAAAACTAAACGTGTATCACTATTTACTTCAAAATGTATTAAATCGTACTCAAATTCATGTTTGTCTAATATACCCAATGCCATGTGTTGAGACTCTAATGTCTTTTCTATATTACCTTTAGTATTGATCAAATATGCATCGGGTAAGCCACCAAGCCACGCTGATATACTTTTTCCTGACGCACTGAGCTCCACAATGGTAGCCGCGCAAAACATATGCCCCGGTAACAGGTTGTAAAGAAGTGTATTTAGCTCAAAGGCAATATCATTAACGGCCTTACCTTTATTTACCATTGTATAAAATGCGCGAGAGACAGGTAGCGCACCTATAGCAGCTGCCAAGCCATGCCCAGTAAAGTCACCCAGCATGCAATACAAGTTACCAATGGGACTTTGTGCAACTAAAAACATGTCACCATTAAACATGGATGCTGGCGATAAATTAAAATCTAGATGTTGCTTAAAATCATCTTGATATTCGAGTGAATTATTAAATATGTGCTCAACTATTTCGTGTTCACGTTCAATTTGATTGTGGTGATACTCGAGCAGTTGCTTTTGCTGGTTGGCTTTTTTACTTAGCTCACGAGTTCTTCTATGAGCTTTAATTTTTGCGTGAAGAATAACTTTATCAAATGGCTTGTGGATAAAGTCATCCCCGCCAACTTCTAAACATTTTTCAAAACTTGCTTTGTCGTCTAACGAAGTAATAAAAATAATAGGTAAATAAACTTCACTGTATTTATTTTTTATTATTTTGGCTGTCTCAAAACCATCCATAACCGGCATTATTACATCGAGTAACACAATGTCTATGGCTTCATGCTCAAGGACTTTAATTGCTTCTTGGCCGTTGAAGGCCATCGATACTTGATAACCTTCATCTTTGAGCATTTGACTTAATAAAATACGGTTTAATGCCTGATCATCGACAATAAGAACGTGTGCTGCCATTAGCTAATATCAAATTTCTTATCGAAGCGCGATATTTGTAATATTTTTTTCAGCTGTGGCTGGCAATTAGTGATTTCAAACACAGTCACTTTATCTTCTAAAGTTTTTTTCATATTTAAAAGCATGCCTAGTGCAGAACTATCCATATAGTCAGTTTCTCTTAAATCTACAATCACTTTGTTAGTGCTACTGTCTATCTGAGCATAGGCTTGGCGAAAAGACTGCACTAAATTAAAGTCAAACTTTCCCTTTATTTGTATTGTTAGCGCTTTTCCATCGGCTGATGTACGGGTAGTTAAATTCATCGATTTCTCCGTTAAATGTATCTTTGACTAAATATAACCTGTTAAAAGTATTTAGCAAAAAGAAAAACACACAACAGCAAATTTGCTATCATTTACGCCATTACTTAATACATTTTGACTGAATAAGGTAAACCATGACAGATAGTCACTTAGTATATTCAACAAGCACTGGACGTATTGACCAGCCAAAACCAGAAAAAGAGCTTGATATTAAGCTTTTCAAAGATGGTTTTGTTCGTATTGAGCGTCAAACAAAAGGCCGTAAAGGTAAAGGCGTAATGCTTGTTGTTGGCATAGACCCAAAAGAACATGACTTAAAAAAGTTAGCTAAAACAATAAAAAGTAAAATGGGCCAAGGTGGCGCTGTAAAAGAAGGCGTTATAGAAGTCCAAGGCGATGACCGAGATAAGTTAAAAGCAATTTTAGGGAGCTTGAAGTTTAAAGTGAAAATTGCGGGTGGTTAACCCGCAATTATAAAACTACATTACTTTTTTAAATGGTACTTCACCCAGCTTTAGATATAAATCTGGTAAATCAGACTCAGGAATTGGGCGGCTGTAATAGTACCCTTGCACTATAAAACAGTTGTTATTTTGTAAAAACTCAACTTGCTCTATGGTTTCTACCCCTTCAGCAACCACATCTAAATTAAGCTTTTGAGCCATTGCTATAATAGCGGCAGTAATCTCCATATCATTGCTATCTTCTGGGATATCTTGCACAAATGAACGATCTATTTTGAGTATATCTACCGGAAAACGTTTTAAATAACTAAGCGAAGAATACCCCGTTCCAAAATCATCAATTGAGATAGAAATACCTAGTGCTTTTAGCTCATGAAGTTGAGCAATAGCAGCCTCTACGTTCCCCATCAACATGCTTTCAGTTAACTCTAAATGTAATCGTTTAGCCGATACGCCCGATGTAATAATCATCTTACTTAGGGTCGGCACAAGATTCGAATCTTTAAATTGGCGAGCAGATAAGTTAATCGATACGTTATTTTCACGGTTTTGCTCTGTTAATCTCACAACGAAATCACATGACTCCTGTAATACCCACTCACCTAATTCAACAATAAGTCCTGTCGCCTCAGCTATAGGAATAAACTTATCTGGCGGTATTAAACCTTCTGTTGGGTGGAACCATCTCAATAATGACTCGTATCCTACAACCTTTTGAGTACGGCTATCTATCTGCGGCTGATAATAAACCACAAACTGATCTTCTTTTAACGCAATACGCAGCTCGTTTTCAATAAATAATCGCTCATTTGCAGCTGCATTTAGCTCTTGGCTATAAAAGTGGAACGTATTACGCCCTTTCTCTTTGGCCTCATACATTGCTAAATCCGCGTGTTTCAGAAGCTGATCTTCTTCAAGGCTGTCATATGGCGCCATAGTAATACCAATACTCGCGCTTATAATTACTTCGTTATTTCCTAGCATAATTGGCATATTAAGCGTTTGCTGTATTGTATTTGCTACATCGGTTGCGTGCTCTTGGCTTTCAATTCCACTGAGTAATACTGCAAACTCATCGCCGCCTAAACGTGCAATCGTATCTTCTGATCTTAGGCGCTTCTTCAATCTATTCGCGACCTGTATTAATAATTGATCGCCTGCGTCATGTCCAAGGGTGTCATTAATTCGCTTAAATTCATCTAAATCAAAGTAAAAAAGTGAAAAGGCATAATGACCACGTTCTGCAAGCGCAAGAGATTTGCGCAACTGCATTCTGAAGAAGGTTCTGTTTGCTAAACCTGTTAGCGTGTCAAAATAAGCGAGCTGTTCCATTTTGCGCTGGCTTTCTTTAACAAACGAGATATCTTGTGCGGAAGCAACATAACTTGTGATATTACCGCCTTCCTCTCGTATCGGTGAAACGCTCAATGAAACCCAAATAGGCTGTTTATCTTTGCTTTCAATTAACGTATCACCGCGCCAATAGTTACGACTACGTAGGTCTATATCAATATCTTCGACCAAAATAGCCATATCAGACGCAATAATGTTTAAAAGTGGCGCTCGAGTGAAATGACTTTCTGGATAACCTGTCATCTCTAACATTTTGGGGTTAACGTATTCGATAACAAAGTTCTCGTCAGTTATAACAACACCTGTGCCAGAGAAAGCGACTGCTTTTGATAATCGATTAGCTGCTTTTTCGGCTATTTCTTTTTCAGTTATTCGCTGGTTAAGTCCATCAATTAATTTACGAATTTCAACCGACATATCTTTAAACGAACCGTTAAGCGTACCAATTTCGTCTTTATTCTCTTCTGGAAATTGAGTATCTAGTTTACCCTGACCAAAGCTCGATACCGCATAAACAAGTGAATGCAATCGGCGTAACACAAGATGCTGCAAGGCTTGATGCAATAACAAGGCAACTAAAATAGCGTAAAGAATAAAGAGCCCAAAAAACTTAAGCTTCAAATCTTGCAGAGCAGACAATGTAGAAGAACGCTTTTTATAAACCCCTATATACCAATCTAGCTGATCAATTTTTTGAATATTGATTAAGTGCGCCTCGTCATTTTGTATAAAAGAACTTGCATATTCAGGGAGCTTTGTCGCAATTGCCTCACTAATAATTGACTTGAGCTGCGGGTTTACAAAATCGTCCATAGCCACTTTTTTATTATTTTTTCCGTATTCAGCAAGTAATGAAGTACTCAAATCTGGGTGGGCCAATAATTGGCCTTTACTATCAAAAACAAGTAAGTTTTTTTCTTTGTCTCCTATAGGTAAAAAAGACACGAGTTTATTTAGCGTAATATCACTGCCTGTAACCCCTATAAATTCATTATTCGAATAAATAGGAACCAGTAAACTGATCACCCAATCATGCCATACTCTATCGTAGTAAACCTTTGACCATTCAGGTTCTACAGAGTTGCCTAAACTTTCACGAACATACTTATAAGTTGAACCACCGCTTACTCGAAAATCAGCAGGAGCATTTAACGCCCAATTAGGTGGCGATATTCTAATAAAGTCATCATTAGTTATAAGGTAAAAATTGTAGAAGTCATAAACCAATGTTGGTGAGATAACATCCCATAGTGCTTCAGAGTTATTGAATAACTGTTTGTAAAAAGGTGTGTACTTTTCTTGTGGTAAAAACGCGGCAGATAAACCATCAGATGAAGCACTTCGAATAGTACCATCACTATTAAACTGTAGTTGCGCTTTACTGGTTAGATCAATTGGGGAGTTTTTTTGAAATAACTGGTCATTAACTATGTTGTTAGCCTGCTTGGCAATATTAACTTTTGTTTCTATTCGTTCTTTAAATTGCCTTACTAATAAATCGGTCGAGCTTTTTAGTACTTCGTGCTCTTCAAAAACCAGCTGCTTTTCCTCAGATTTAAGCATAAAAAAGGCAGCACAAACACCCGCAATTAAACAAATTGAGGATATGAGTAACGACAATTTCACACTTAAAGAGTTTATTCCAAAACGCGATGGAGGGCGTCTATATAGCACAAGCCAACCTTAATTATTAATAGTTGTTATTATTTAGCTGTTAATGAAATATACCAGATTCAAATTCATTATTATAAATTTTTTGTAAACTTTATAAAAAAATTACAAAAGTTGAAATAATCAATACTTAAGCACTATCTTAGTAAAGTATGTTATTGACATTACCCCTAACTCTCCATACATTAACTGCATGAACATATTTTATTCTCGCATTATTTTTTCTTTTTTTAGCTTCTTTAAATAAAAGAGGCTGGCCTGTTTGTGAGATAAATCAATCGAATAGTAAAGCCTCCCAACCGGGAGGCTTTTTTGTATATGCTGCATTTACGCAGATGACTTTTGGAATGAGGAACCCCAAAATGACCAACGATGTATTAAACACATTAAGACATGATATAAATGAAATAGACTCTGACTTACTCGTACTCCTAGCTAAACGGCGCCGTATTAGTCATGGTGTTGTTGAATATAAAATTGCAAATAACAAGCCTATTCGTGATGAAGCCCGTGAACTAGCACTACTAGAAAAATTAATTGGTTATGGCAAGTCACTTGGCTTAGATGCGTATTATGTAAACAATGTTTTTCAAACAATCCTAGAAGACTCCGTATTACACCAGCAAGCAATGCTGCAAAAAAACCTAAACCCTGATGCATTAAGCGAAACACACCGTGTTACTTATTTAGGTGGGCAAGGCTCATATAGCCAACTTGCTTGCCATAAGTACTTTAGCCGTCGCCCCGGCAAACTCGTTGAAATTGGGTGTTCATCGTTTGAAGAAATCACCTCCAAGGTAGAAAGCGGGCAAGCAGACTTTGGATTACTTCCTATTGAAAATACCAGCTCAGGCAGTATTAACGAAGTATTTGATTTACTACAACACGCACAAGTATCTATTGTTGGTGAAGTGACACACAGTGTTGAGCATTGCTTATTAGCTAAACCTGATACACAACTTGAACAGCTCACAAAAGTATTTGCTCATCCACAACCCTTCGCGCAATGTAGCCGCTTTTTACAAGGGTTAGGGGATTTGCAACATGAAACATGTGACTCAACATCTTCAGCGCTTCAATCTGCGCTCAGTACACCAAATAGTGCTGCAATTGGCTCAGCTCAAGCTGGTAAAAATGTAGGCCTTGAAGTTATTAAATCAAACTTAGCTAATCAAAGCGAAAACCACAGCCGCTTTATAGTCGTAGCGCGTAAGCCTTTGCATGTGTCGAATCAAATACCAACGAAGACCAGCTTGATCATGTCGACCAAACAACAAGCCGGCTCACTTGCTGATGCACTGATGATCTTCAAGCAACACAAAATAAACTTGGTAAAACTGGAATCACGCCCTACCCCAGGCAACCCATGGGAAGAAGTGTTTTATGTTGATTTAGAGGCAAACTTGGCTGATACCCAAGTAAAAGAAGCGCTAGAGGAACTTAAAGAACATACCCAATATGTGCGCATATTAGGTTGCTACCAAAGTGAAACATTACAAGCTGTTAGTGTGAATACTTAAATATAGACTATTAAAAAAGGGCACAAAATGTGCCCCTTTACATTTATTTGATGTAAAACTAGTCCAGGACCTTAGCGTCATTCGCTTTATTAAGTAAACTGCGGCTTTGTGTTAAAAAATGCGCAGTTGAGTCTGAAAAATATGATTTAGCATCTGCAAATGCCTCCATTAAGGCTGCTTTATCACCTACCCTAAGCTTTTCAAGCGTTTGAGCAAAGGTATCTTGGTATTGAGCCAACAAACTTTCAACGTCATCAAACTGAGCCAACATTATATCGGAATAAAGCTCAGGTGATTGCGCAAACAAACGCCCTACCATCATTAGCTCTAATTGATATATCGGCGACGAGCAACTTCGTAACTCTGCTAAAGTATGGCTTTGCTTTGCTAAAAACTGCCCATAAACAAACGTTGTTAAATGTCGCATGACCTGAATTATTTGCATGGCTTCATCGTGTTTTTTAGCATCTAACTCTACAAGCTGACACCCCCACACTTGTAACTGCTCTAATAGCCCTTTTGCCGCTTTATGTTCTCTGCCCTCACATACAACTACCGTTTGTTTTACCCAATGTGAAATATCAGGCCCAAACATAGGGTGTAAACCAACAACTGGACCACTATGAGCTGCTTTTAATGCTTTGATTGGCGATTGCTTTACTGATGTAATATCTACGAGCAAACAGTCATCATCTAGTTTTGGTAGTTTAGCAACTACAGACTCTAAAGCATTAATAGGTACACTGATCATTACCAGTTTTGCACCAGTTAAAATGCTTTGGGCATCATCTTGCTGCTCTTTATCCAATATTTTGACGTCATAACCTGAGCGAATAAATTGTTGGGCAAATAACTGCCCCATCGCCCCTTGACCGCCCACAATAACAATAGGTGAAAGTGATGGCGCTGCACACGCTAATTTAGCCTGTTGGTTTTGATATGCTTCACGCATCATCCGCCTGAGAATATCTTCAACTAGATCAGGACTTACATTTTGATTAATTGCTTCTTGGCGCCTAGCCGCTAGTAATTCAGCTTCACGCTCTGGTGCATGTAAAGGCGCACCTGTTTGCTGTTTGATTTCACCAATTTTTTGGGTAATACCATTACGTTTAGCTAGTAAAGCAACAAGCTGTGCATCGCATTCATCTATACCTTGTCTTAGTTGGGCCAAATCACTTATATTTGCCACGTCCAATCCCACCTTGCAAAAATCAAATTTTGTAAATTAATATTTACATAAAAGTAAACTAATCAATACGATAAATACTAACAGGATACGTTAGACGTTAAAAGGGCTGATCACATATAGCAAGGTTAAAACCAATGGTGAATTTATGTTATCAGTTAGATTATGGACAAAATCTCAAAAGCTTTTGTAAGGAATGATCAATGAGTCTTCAGTTTTTTAGTAGTGAGCTAAATATCGATAAACCCATTGCGTAAAAACAATAAAAAATTTTAAACCTAAGCTGCAGTAAATAAAAAAAGAAACGTTCTTTGTGCCAATTTATTTCAAATATGTAATATTGCCTGCGCCACTCAACATTACAATAAAAATCTAGACCGCTTAAAAACGAAAACGGGTCGCAATCCGAAGACTGCAACCCGTTTTTTGCGTTGATAAACAGCGCGTATTAGTTAAGTTTTTCTCTAATACGTGCAGATTTACCAGAACGCTCACGTAAGTAGTAAAGCTTAGCACGGCGAACTGCACCGCGACGCTTAACTGTTACGCTATCGATAAGAGGGCTGTGCGTTTGGAATACACGCTCAACACCTTCACCGTTCGAGATTTTACGAACTGTGAATGCTGAGTGAAGACCACGATTACGCTTAGCGATTACAACACCTTCAAAGGCCTGTAGACGCTCTTTAGCACCTTCTTTTACTTTTACCTGTACAACCACTGTATCACCAGGGCCAAATGCAGGTACGTCTGTTTTAAGCTGCTCTTCTTCAAGCGCTTTAATAATATTTTGGTTTACTTTTGCCATTATGTTTCTCACTTTCCTAGGTGTAACTGTCTTCTAGCCACAAGCTTTTTGGTACTCTTGCTGAAATTCTGCGAGTAATACCGCTTGCTCCTCAGTCAGAGCTAGGTTATGCAACAAGTCAGGACGTCGTATCCAAGTTCTGCCTAATGACTGCTTAAGCCGCCACCTTGCTATCGCTTGGTGATTACCACTGAGTAATACAGCAGGAACTTGTTTGTCGTCCAATGTTTCTGGTCGTGTGTAGTGAGGGCAATCTAGCAAGCCATCCGAAAATGAATCTTGCTCTGCTGATTGGTTATGACCTAACACGCCTGGCACCAATCGCGCTACTGCGTCAATTAATGTCATGGCAGGTAGTTCACCACCACTCAAAATAAAATCACCAATTGACCATTCTTCGTCAACGTATGACTCTATTATTCTCTCATCTATACCTTCATATCGACCGGCAATCAAAATCAGTTTGTCAGAGTTAGCGAGTTCGCTAGCCCCTTGCTGATCAAGTTTGCGCCCTTGTGGGGACATATAAATTACTTTAGCACCATCACCTGCCGCTTTTTTAGCGTCAAGAATAGCTTTTTCCAATGGTTTAACCATCATTAACATACCTGGTCCGCCCCCGTAAGGACGATCATCTACAGTTCTGTGCTTATCTAAAGCATAGTCACGTGGATTCCAGCAGTTAAAATTAATTAACCCATTTTTTACTGCGCGACCAGTAACCCCTTGTTGGGTAATTGCGTCAAACATGTCCGGGAAAAGGCTTATCACCCCAACCCACAATGAACTAGTTTGAGTCATTAAAACCCAGGATCCCAGTCTACGGTAATTTCTTTTACGTCGTATTTAACATCTTTGATAACTGAATCAGTTAAAAAAGGTATTAAACGCTCCGATTGACCAAATGCATCTTTACTGTTTGCTTTCACAACCAGTACATCATTCGACCCTGTCTCCATCAAGTCATCAACAGTGCCTAAGTTATAACCTTTATCAGTTACAACCGACATGCCAATGAGATCTCGCCAATAGAACTCACCTTGCGGTAGTTCTGGTAATTGCGTTGCATCCATTGAGATTTCTGCATGGGTATAAGCCATTGCTTCGTCTCGATCGTTTACTTGCGCAAATTTAGCGATAAAGCCTTTGTTGTGGCGACGCCAGTCGACCACTTCTAAGGACTGCCATTTACCTTGTTGCCCTATCAACCACGGGCTGAAATCGAAGATCCCTGCGGGATCATCAGTAAATGAATGTACCTTAAGCCAGCCCTTTATACCATAAGGGGCGCCGAGCTTTCCTACGACAATTATTGATGAGGTGTTCTCTTGACTCATGGTTACACTTACGCCTATTAAGCCGCTTTACGAGCGTCTTTAACTAATTTAGCTACACGATCTGAAAGACCTGCGCCTTGACCTACCCAGTGATCTACACGAGATAAATCTAAGCGAAGTTTTTCTTCCTGACCCGAAGCGATTGGGTTAAAGAAACCAACTTTCTCGATGAAGCGACCGTCACGCGAGAAACGGCTATCCGCAACCACAATTTGATAGAAAGGGCGTTTTTTAGCGCCACCACGTTGCAAACGAATAGTTACCATACCGTCCTCTAAATAGATTGACTGTTTTCATTAATAAGATTTACTCCCCAGTATGGGGAGCCGGTGAATTGTACGAGTTTTTAGCAATAACGCAAGTAAGAAGTGAAGCAAAAAGCCAGTTTAGTAGGTTAAACCGTGATCTAGGCTAAAAATTAGAGTTAATGCAGTACCGAGTGCATAAATTATTCAACAAAAAAGGAGCAATTTGCTCCTTTTTTGTATGCGTTGTGATTAATTTAAGTGCAACGCTTACTAAAAATCTAAAATTTTGGACCGCCGCCGCCCATCATGCCCGGTGGCAACATGCCTTTCATACCGCGCATCATTTTTTGCATCCCGCCTTTGCCTTTCATTTTTTTCATCATTTTTTGCATCTGCGTAAATTGTTTAAGCAACTTATTGATC
Source organism: Pseudoalteromonas sp. S554 (assembly GCF_005930865.1). Taxonomy (NCBI): domain Bacteria; kingdom Pseudomonadati; phylum Pseudomonadota; class Gammaproteobacteria; order Alteromonadales; family Pseudoalteromonadaceae; genus Pseudoalteromonas; species Pseudoalteromonas sp. S554. The sequence continues at coordinate 15,326 of NZ_PNDV01000033.1, forward strand.
TCTTGTACCTGTGTACCAGAACCTGCTGCAATACGTTTTTTACGCGACCCTTTAATGATTTCTGGACGAGCTCGCTCCTGTTTTGTCATAGAGCTGATGATAGCCTCCATTTGAATGAAGGTTTTATCACCCATCTGACCTTTTACCGCGTCAGGTAAATTAGACATACCAGGAAGTTTATCAAGCATCGACATCATGCCGCCCATATTTTTCATTTGCTTTAACTGGTCAGCAAAGTCATCCAGCGTAAAGCCTGCGCCTTTAAATACTTTTTCGGCAACTTTGGCAGCTTGCTCTTTATCGACTTTCATTTCGACTTCTTCGATTAATGAAAGTACATCACCCATGCCTAAAATTCGCGATGCAATTCGGTCAGGGTGGAAAGGTTCAAGTGCGTCTGTACGTTCACCCACACCCATAAACTTAATGGGTTTACCTGTAATATGACGAATAGATAAAGCAGCACCGCCTCGGGCGTCACCATCTGTTTTAGTTAATATCACACCAGTAAGTGGCAGAGCTTCGTCAAATGCTTTTGCAGTATTTGCCGCATCTTGACCCGTCATAGCATCAACAACAAATAATGTTTCAATCGGGTTGATAGCTGAATGAAGATCTTTAATTTCATCCATCATGTCGCTATCCACATGTAAGCGACCCGCTGTATCAACTAATACAACATCAATAAATTTCTTTTTAGCGTGTGTAATAGCCGCAGTAGCAATATCAACTGGCTTTTGTGAAATATCACTTGGAAAGAAATCTACATCAACTTCTGTGGCTAACGTTTCAAGCTGTTTTATTGCTGCAGGACGATAAACGTCGGCACTAACAACAAGCACTGATTTTTTCTTGCGCTCTTTTAAAAACTTAGCAAGTTTACCAACACTGGTCGTTTTACCGGCACCTTGCAAACCAGCCATCATAACAACTGCTGGCGGTTGTGCGTTTAAGCTCAGCTCTTCGTTTGCTTCGCCCATCGCTTTTTCAAGCTCTTCACGCACAATTTTTACAAACACTTGCCCAGGCGTTAAGCTTTTAGTTACCTCAACACCCACTGCACGTTCTTTAACTTGCTTTACAAAATCGCGAACAACTGGCAAAGCCACATCGGCTTCCAAAAAGGCCATGCGCACTTCGCGAAGAGTATCTTTAATGTTGTCTTCTGTTAGGCGGCCACGGCCACTGATATTTTTTAAGGTTTTACCTAATCGTTCTTGGAGATTCTCAAACATGTATCGGTTCCGATAAAACGTTATACCAATTTAATTACCCAGCCGATTTAGCTACTAGCTCGACTAATGACATTGATATTATTAAATTTGAATTAAAAACAGTATACCGTAAATAGTGGTGGACAATACAGTGTTCAAGTGCAGTGAATTAAGTTTCTTTTTTAAGGTCTATTCATTTGCGTTGCTATAAAATACAATACGTTTGTACTTGCAAGGATTTTTTGACTCAAATTAAGTGGCCCAAGCAAAATGCTGATCATCAGTTTAACTATTATCACCAGTTTATTTTATGTGCTAGCAACGTCACACGTGCTTTCACGGCTTTTTCATAAACAAGGCCCAAACCAAAAAGTAACTGTTATCTTGAGTACCGTCGCTATATTGGCGCATATGTTGTTATTGGTGAACTCGGTGTTTCGTTCTGACGGTCAAGATCTAAGCATTGTAAATGTCGCACTGCTAACCTGTTGGGTTATTGTTGTGTCTGTAACAGCTGTCTCCTTAAAATTTCCAGCCACTTTATTATTGCCCGTAGTGTATGGCTTTGCAGCGCTTTTATCTGTTGCAAGCTTATTTATACCCCATCATATATTGCTGCAAAGTATAGATGTTGAGCTTGGTTTGGTTGCCCATATATCACTTTCCCTACTCGCTTACTGTATCTTAATTATTGCAACCTTATACGGCGTGCAATTTTACTTTATAGATAAACGCCTTAAGCGCAAAGACCTCGCCATTGTGCATAGCCATTTACCTCCGTTGATGGTTGTTGAGCGCCAGCTTTATCAACTGCTTAATCTTGGTACTGCGCTGCTTACAATTGCACTCGTGTGCGGATTTGTATTTCTCGATGGCATGTTTGCCAAAGAGTTTATCCATAAAACCATACTTTCGTTGGTGGCATGGGCTATTTTTGTTGTAGTCGCCCTTGGCCATATTAAACAAGGTTGGCGTGGTAAACCTGTGGTAATTACCATCATGGTTGCAGCATTTGTCCTCACATTAGCTTATTTTGGCAGCCGTTTTGTACAAGAAGTCGTACTAAACAAGTTTTAACTTGACTCTAGTTGCTCACTCTAGCTTAATACGCATTGATTTATAAAAAAAGGATCCATCGTTGGACGACATATCGACAAGTACCCTGTTTATCACATTAGGATTATTGGTACTTTTTTCTGCTTATTTTTCTGGTTCTGAAACTGGGATTATGTCAATCAATCGTATACGCCTGCGACATCTTGCAAAGCAAGATCACCGTGCAGCTAAACGAGTCAGTAAATTACTTAGCCGTCCCGATAGGCTTATTGGCCTCATTTTAATTGGTAACAACCTAGTAAATATAGCCGCAGCTCAAGTTGCCACTATTATAGGTATCCGCCTATACGGTGATTTAGGTATCGCAATAGCAACAGGTGTACTTACCTTGGTAGTGCTTATATTTGCTGAAGTTACGCCTAAAACACTCGCAGCCCTTTACCCCGAAAAAGTAGCCTTTCCAAGCTCAGTGATACTCAAAGGCTTGCTGAAAATCATGTTTCCGTTTGTTGTAGTTGTTAACTGGCTAACTAACGGCATATTACGTTTATTTGGTATTAGTGCAGCTCAAATCGATGAGCACAGCATGAGCAAAGAAGAATTAAAAACAGTCGTGAACGAATCAGGTGCTTTATTACCTGCTCGTCACCAAAGCATGCTGACTTCTATCTTAGATTTAGAACAAGTTACTGTTGAAGATATTATGATCCCACGTAACGAAATTGTGGCGATTGATATAAACGACGATTGGAAAGTAATTAGCCGCCAGCTAACACATGCGCAACATACACGTGTTTTATTGTATCGCGATAATATTGATGATGCAGTCGGTTTTATTCACTCACGTGATGCGCTGCGACTTTTAACAAAAGAGCAATTTGACAAACCGTCACTATTGCGTGCAGTTCGCGAAATTTACTTTATCCCCGAAGGCACATCATTAAATACACAACTGTTTAAGTTTCAACAATCAAAAGAGCGAATTGGTATAGTTGTTGATGAATACGGCGATATTCAAGGACTAGTAACCCTTGAAGACATTTTAGAAGAGGTGGTGGGCGATTTCACGACCACTCAAACACGTACGCCAAGTGAAGAAGTGACAACACAACCTGATGGTTCGTTTATTGTAGATGGTGGCGCAAACGTCCGTGACTTAAATAAAGAAATGGAATGGGACTTTCCTCTTGATGGCCCTAAAACATTAAGCGGCTTAATTGTTGAATATTTAGAAGATATTCCTGACGCAAATATCAGTTTACGTATTGCGGGATACCCATTAGAAGTACTCGAAGTAAAAGAAAACATGATTAAACAGGTTAAAATACAACCTAAAAAACGTACTCGTCAATAACAAATAAGGAGCCATAAGGCTCCTTATTTACGCTGTTGTCCAATTAAGTAAATAACCGCTCCAACCAGCCTTTATCAAGCTCATCTTCACATCGCTTTAATTGCGTGCCATAACGACTTGCTCTATTTTTTACTTTGTTGGCTACGCTCATTAACCATTTTTGCTTCTTATATGTGCCACGTTTATACCCGCCCCAGCCTTCATGATAATTAAGATATTGAGCGTAAGCATCCCATTTTGAAATGCCGTTTACTTTATGCGTTTTATAAACAAACCACGCCATAAAGTCGATTGCATCATCAAAGTCATCCCTATCTGCTCCGCTGTTACCTGTTTCACGAACGTAATCAGCCCAAGTAGGCGTTTTAGCTTGTGAATAACCGTAGGCTGAGCTTGCTCTACCTGTTGGTATAATCCATAAAAAATATTCCATAGGCGGAGCTGCATCGTGCTTAAACGAACTTTCTTGATACATCATGCTCATGAGTACATGTTTAGGAGAGCCCCACTTGTCTTGCGCGTCTTTTGCATCAAAATACCAATCAGGATTTTCTTCAAAAATTTTACAAAGATCATTTGGCTGTTTAGGTGGCGCTGTAGCACACCCGGCAAGAGTAAAAGCGAGAGTGAGAGATAAAATAAGTGCTTTTTTGTTCATTTTTTGTGTTCTCACTGAACTTTTATAAAAAGTGTTGGTCGTAATAATTAATGCAGCTGTATAGCATTGTTTCATCCTTGAATATTATTTACGCAGCCATATTAGGCTGCGTTTTTTTTGCGTGCATGTTGGGTATCAGTTTTTATGAAAATACTCATCTAAAAACGCTGTAAACGACTGCGCATCTGCATTTTCTATATTACGCTGCGCTTCATTTGACTGCTCAACTTGCTGCTCGAGCCACGGCTTTAAAAACTCACTGTAATCTGTGTCTATGTGGCTTTGCTTATACTGGTTTGCTAAGTCTAAGGCAAAGTGACCATTGTCTAAACCTGACTCTTTTAGTTTTGCTACATATCGTCCAGAGTAAGTAAGCGAAGGATCATTAACCCACGTGCTCATTCGCTCAATTGTTTCAGAGTAATAACTTACGCCGTAAGCTTTATCCATCCACTTTGCAACATCAGTCAATTGAGCAAATATTTGATTCCCCCAAGATTGCAGGCTACGCGGAGTATTATTATCGTTGAGCATCAACCCTTGCTCTCTCCCCTGATTTACAACCGCATCTAAATTTTCAGTACTGCGAGCCTGTTCTTTCCAATCCATGTTTGGTGAATCTTTTAATAAGCAATACGTTAAAAATACATCTAAAAAGTGAATTTGCTCTATATCGATACCCACTTCACTAAATGGGTTTACGTCTAATGCACGAATTTCAACATATTCTATACCCGCTCTCAATAGTGCATCTGTTGGCGTCTCACCACTGTTCGCATTACGTTTAGGGCGAATTGGCGAATAAAATTCATTTTCTATTTGCAGAATATTTTTATTTAACTGTTTTGGCTGTTCGCTAGTGTAGTCGTCAATGTCGCTGTATATATCTGATGGCGTATTGATGGCCTTTTTCAAACCAGCAACATATTCATCAAGCGAGTTATACATGACACGCAAGGACGATTGTGCGCTGTTTGTGTAACCTAAGTTACCTAAACGCAGTGCAGTGCCGACCTCTAAGTACAAGGTACCTTTACCTAACTTTTTAAACGGTAAATCTGTTTTACGACCTTGCAAAAATGAGTTACACAGGGCAGGCGATGCGCCAAACATATAACTAATAAGCCACAGCTCGCGTTTGAAGTTTCTTATCAGCGATAAATAACCATCAGATATAAAATCCTGCAAGCTCGTATTACTTTGCTTTAACGAATGCAGAGACTTCCAAAGTGACTCTGGAAAAGAGATATTAAAATGCACGCCAGCAATAGCCTGCATCATACTGCCGTATCGATTTTTTAGCCCTTCACGGTAAAGCGTCTTCATTTTGCCTATATTCGAGCTACCAAACTGAGCAAGTACGATATCGTCTTGGTGGTTGATGAAGCACGGCATACTGATAGGCCAAAGCAGTTCGTCACCCATATTTTCAAGCGTGAACTTTTGAAGATCGCGCAGTTGCTTTAATGTTTGCGTTGATGACTCGCTAACCGGTGTAATAAATTCAAGTAAAGATTCAGAAAAGTCAGTCGTTATATGACCATTGGTTAGTGCACTCCCTACCCCTTTAGGATGACCTGTAGGAGATATAGCACCGTTGCTTTGTATTCTTAGCGACTCTCGTTCAATGCCACGTTTAATGCCTTTAATTGCGTTTTGGTGTTCACCAGTCGATAACGCGTTAAGCGCATTTGTTAGATCTTGTGTTGTCAAAAATATTTCCTCGGGCCACGTGGCTTAATCATACGGTTATGGGGGCTAATTACCGATTACTCAAGATTAAATTGTTAAGAACCATTTAGTTTTTTCAATTAGTCTTAAAATCCCTAATTTTAGCATACGCTTGATTTAACTATCTTCGTAAAATTATGTTGTAATCTTGCCATTGCTATTTACTTTATACAATTGCTTTACGAAGGTATTTACTAATTACACGGTATGCAATGAAGCATTAAACCAATGCGGATAGGAGACCTGTTATTTCGATTAAAAAATTCAATTTTATTTCGCTGACGTTATTAACCACAGAAATCTTGATATAGATCAATAAAGCATTCAATTCATCGTCAATATAAACATAATCGAGCTTTAATTTTGCTTTGTGTAAATAACTGAATATACTTCAGTTAATTAAAAAGGATGATAGTGAATGCAATGCACAGTAATAAAACATTAATTAATGAAGAAGTTCATTTTGATGAGTCACAAGAGCTTGTTTCAACAACCGATTTACGCGGTGTTATTACCTACGCTAATACAGAATTTTGTACAGTTGCTGGTTACTCAATACAAGAGCTTGTTGGCAAAAACCATAATATAGTTCGCCACCCAGATATGCCTAAAGCAGCGTTCAAAGAAATGTGGGAAACATTAAAACATGGTCACTCTTGGCGCGGCATGGTAAAAAATCGCTGTAAAGATGGCCGTTACTATTGGGTTGACGCTTTTGTTACGCCAATTTTTGAACATGGTCAGCTCGTTGGTTATCAATCAGTAAGAACAAAGCCAAGCCAAGCCCTTAAAGATAAGGCGCAAAGCTTATACGATACACTTAATGCTAAAAAATCGTTATTTAGTATTCGTGAGCAAACAGGAGTAAGGCAAAGTATCACCATCGCGTGTGTGTTACTTTGGTTAATAAGCTCTGCGGTATTTGGCCCAATAGCCATTACTTTGCTTAACGTTATTGTTTGTGTATTAGTAGTCGCCCTAAATTACGATGAGCTTGTTGCAACCCCAAAAATATTACGTGAGCATAAAGCGAAATCAGATTCTGTTTCTCGCTATATTTACAGCGGCACCACAGCCCACAGCGTGAGTGACTTCAAAGAACAACTGCTAAATGCCAAGTTGCGTACTGTACTTGGGCGAATGAAAGATTCAACTCTTAACTTTAATAGTATTGCGACTAATTTAGACAAACAATCAACACTTACAGAGCAAGGAATTGCCTCTCAGGGAGAGCGTTTAGAACAGATTGCATCTGCGATGACACAAATGGGATCGACCATTGGCGAAATTTCAGTAAACACAGCTGAAACCGCAGATAAAGTTAATGCAACACACAGCAGTTGCTCTGAAATTAAAATACACATTGCCGATAACAGTAATATGATCTCAGATCTGGCCGTTCAAGTTGAGCATGCAGCAACCACCGCAAGTAGCTTGGCCTCAGAAGCTGATAAGATTGGTCAGGTAATGAGTGAAATAGAAGGCATTGCAGATCAAACAAACCTACTTGCACTTAACGCAGCAATAGAAGCAGCTAGAGCGGGTGAGCATGGCAGAGGGTTTGCTGTCGTTGCCGATGAAGTAAGAACTTTATCGTCTCGTACACAAAGTGCTACAACACAAATTCACAGCTCAATAAAAGAAATACAAGATACTTTATTTAGCTGGTCAAAAGTGATGCAAGACACAAAAGAGCAAGCCGATAATTGCGTTAGTACCACAGAAAAAACGCAAGTGGAGCTAGAAGGTATCTTTTCTCAAATTAGTGAAATATCGCATTTAGCCATTCAAATATCGTCTGCAGCAGAAGAGCAACAAATGGTGAGTAACGATATCAGCAACAATGTGACTGATATTAAAGCCTTTGGCGATAACAATTTGAGTTTAAGCTTTGAAGTAGCTAAAGGTGCAGCAGAACTGGTTGAAGGCTCACGAAAAGTAAATGACTTGCTATTAACTTTTAAAGTATAAACATTATAGGTTAAAAAACCGCTTAGTTTCAGGAGATAGGCAACTAAGCGGTTTTTATAATTATTTACCGGCTAGTAAATACTAACCCATCACTGCCAGCATCAATAACAATGACACATCCCGGAATATAATCACCATTAAGTAACTTTTGCGCCAACGGATTTTCAATTGTTTGTTGAATGGCCCGCTTTAATGGACGTGCGCCGTATACAGGATCAAACCCACTTGCAGCAATAGTATCGAGCGCCGCATCGCTAATTTCTAGTAAGTACCCCATCTCAGTTAAACGTTCACGTAACTTCATTAACTGAATATCAGCAATCTCTTTAATGTGCTGATTCGCTAGCGGATGAAATACCACGGTTTCGTCAATGCGGTTTATAAACTCAGGTCTGAATTCACTGATCAATACATCCATTACTTTTGATTTTAGTGTTGCGTAATCATTATTACCCGCCTGCTCTTGAATAATATCTGAACCTAAATTTGAGGTCATGATGATTACGGTATTTTTAAAATCAACAGTACGCCCTTGTCCGTCGGTTAACCTACCATCATCAAGTACTTGTAATAAAATATTAAACACGTCAGGGTGTGCTTTTTCTATTTCATCAAGCAATATGACCGAATATGGCTTACGGCGAACAGCTTCTGTTAAGTAGCCCCCTTCTTCATACCCTACGTACCCAGGAGGCGCACCTACTAAACGGGCAACAGAATGTTTTTCCATAAACTCAGACATATCAATGCGCACCATGGCATCTTCTGTGTCAAACATAAACCCAGCAAGGGCTTTAGTAAGCTCTGTTTTACCTACGCCTGTTGGCCCTAAAAACAAAAATGAGCCAATCGGTCGGTTTGGATCAGCAAGCCCAGCTCGGGAGCGACGAATAGCGTTAGACACCGCAACAACTGCCTCGTCTTGCCCTATTACTTTACTGTGCAATCTATCTTCCATTTGCAGTAGTTTTTCACGTTCACCTTGCAACATGCGTGACACTGGAATACCTGTCCAACGAGAGAGTATCTCTGCAATTTCATCTTCGCCTACTTGGTTTTTAAGCAGCGTCATGTCTTGCATTTCGGCTTGTGACGCTAAGTCTAATTTGCGTTCAAGTTCGGGTATACGACCATATTGCAACTCAGACATGCGCTGTAAATCACTTGCTCTGCGAGCAACGTCTAAGTCGAGCCGAGCTTGCTCAAGCTCAGCTTTAATTACTTGCGTACCTTGCAGTGATGCTTTTTCTGCATTCCAAATTTCATCGAGTTCGCGGTATTGGCCGTCAAGATCGGTTATAAGCTCTTGCATTTCACTGCGGCGCTTTTGACTTGCCTCATCTTTTTCTTTAGCGAGAGCATTATCTTCAAGTTTTAACTGAATAATGCGGCGTTCAAGCTTGTCCAATGACTCAGGCTTCGAATCAATTTGCAAACGAATAGAAGAACCTGCTTCATCAATTAAATCTATTGCTTTATCGGGAAGCTGGCGGTCGCTAATATAACGATGCGATAACTGCGCGGCCGCAACAATTGCAGGGTCGGTGATTTCAACTGAGTGGTGCAGTTCATAACGTTCTTTTAAACCACGCAATATTGCAATAGTGTCTTCAACTGAAGGCTCTTCGATTAATACTTTTTGAAAACGGCGCTCAAGGGCTGCATCTTTTTCTATGTATTTACGGTATTCGTCTAGTGTGGTTGCCCCTACACAATGCAGCTCGCCACGTGCGAGCGCTGGCTTAAGCATATTGCCTGCATCCATTGCGCCATCGCTTTTACCTGCACCTACAATGGTATGAATTTCATCAATAAATAAGATGACTTGGCCTTCTTCTTTAGCCAACTCGTTTAAAACCGATTTTAAACGCTCTTCAAATTCACCTCTAAATTTAGCACCAGCAACCAAGGCTCCTAAATCAAGTGACAATACACGTTTATTTTTTAATCCCTCTGGTACTTCACCATTAATAATACGCTGCGCTAAGCCTTCTGCTATGGCGGTTTTACCCACCCCAGGCTCGCCAATAAGTACCGGGTTGTTTTTAGTTCTGCGCTGTAATACCTGGATAGTACGGCGTATTTCGTCGTCTCGACCTATAACGGGGTCAAGCTTGCCTTGCTCTGCACGCTCGGTTAAATCAATCGTATATTTTTCTAAAGCTTGGCGCGTTTCTTCCGCATTCGGATCATCAACTTTTTGACCCCCACGGATTGCTTTTATGGCGCTTTCTATTTTTGTTGCAGTGATATTAAGCGATCTCAAAATATCCCCAAGCGGGCCTTTGTCATCGCACGCAGCAAGAACAAATAACTCACTAGAAATAAATTTATCTTTGCGCTTTTGAGCGTACTTATCACATAAATTTATAAGCGTAGCCATATTATTAGATAACTGTACATCGCCCCCAACGCCTTCAACTTTGAATAGCTTTTCTATTTCTTGGGATAACTTTGTATTAAGCTCGTCTGCACTTACACCTGTTTGAGCAAACAAGGCACGAACGCTTGAACCACTCTGTTGGAGGAGTGCATACATTAGGTGAACGGGTTCAATAAATTGATGATCGCGGCCAAGGGCCAGCGATTGCGCATCAGAAAGCGCAGATTGAAATTTACTTGTAAATCTATCTAAACGCATGAGGGGTTACCTATTAAAAAATCTAATTGATTAATAAATGGGTATGTTGCACGATTTGTTCAAGGTACGAAAGAAAATATATTCGCTAAATGATTAATTACTTGCGCCAGATCAAACTAGCCATTCGCCCTGTTTGCCGATCTCTTCTATAAGAGAAAAATAAATGTGATTGAGAAACTGTACAGTACTCACCACCAGCAATAGTTATTACCCCTAACTGCGATAATAAAGTACGCGCTATACCGTATATATCAGCATAATACTTGTTATTGAGGTGCGGCTTGAATGCATCTGAGAATAAAGGCGATTGATTATTAAATGCTTCAAAAACCTCTACACCAACCTCAAACTGATCCGGCCCTATTGCCGGACCAAGCCAAGCATATATATTTTCTGGTTTAGCGTTAAAGCATTTAAGTGCATTTTGAATAATACCTTGCTTTAGCCCTCGCCAGCCGCCGTGAATAGCTGCTACCTCAGTCCCATCATTACTTGCAAGCAATATAGGTAGGCAATCGGCAGTCATTATAGCCAAAGGTTGATCAACTAGGCGTGTATAGAGTGCATCGGCATTATGTAATTTATTAAAATCAAACTGCTGATCAACTGTAATTACATCTGCGCTGTGAATTTGATTTAGCCAGATAGCTGGATTTGGAAGGAAGTTATTTAATACTGAGCGATTTTTTAAAACGTCAGCTTGGCTATCATTAACATGAAGCCCCAAATTTAAACCGTTATAGGGTGCCTTTGATACGCCGCCTTCACGTGTGGTACTGAGAGTACCCACATTGTGAAGGCTTTGCCATGTTGCTGATAGCAACTGCATTATCTATCTATATCTGGGTTAGCCTGAGTATCTTCACGAAGTGCTAACGTCATTTCTACCATATCATCTGGGATAGGTGCTTGCCACGTCATCATTTCGCCCGTAATTGGATGCGCAATACTTAGTTTTACCGCATGTAACGCTTGACGTTTAAAACTTCTAAGCAGTTCAAACAATTGCGGTGTTGCACCCTTTGGTGGACGCGGACGACCGTTGTATGACTGGTCACCAATTAATGGGTGGTTCAAATAAGCCATGTGTACACGAATTTGGTGAGTACGGCCTGTTTCTAAACGCAAGCGCAAACGCGTATGCGCACGAAATTTTTCAGCAACACGGTAATGAGTAATAGCAGGCTTACCCATTTCATGCACAGCCATATGAGTACGCTGTGTTGCATGACGACCAATTGGTTTTTCGACCATACCACCCGCTGTCATAGTGCCGTTACAAAGCGCTTCGTATTCACGAGTGAAGTTTTCACGCTTTTGTAGTGCCTTAACAAGGTGTGTTTGCGCCTGAATTGTTTTAGCAACAACCATTAAACCTGTTGTATCTTTATCTAAGCGGTGCACAATACCTGCTCGTGGCACATTAATAATGTCAGGGTAATGGTGTAATAATGCATTAAGCACTGTGCCATCTGGGTTACCAGCACCAGGATGAACCACTAATCCCATAGGTTTATTAATAACTAAAATATGGTCATCTTCATAAACAATGTTTAAGTCGATATTTTGTGCAAGGTATTCACGCGGTGCTTCAATGGTTGTTTCAACATTTAACACTTCACCGCCTAACAGTTTTGTACGCGGTGTGTTTAATATTTCGCCATCAACGGTGATTTTATCATCCAAAATCCAAGTTTTTATACGTGAACGTGAATAATCAGGGAACAATTGCGCTAATACTTGGTCTAGACGTTTACCACCTAAGTCGGTTGGAACCTCGGCTTGAAGAGAAATTTGCTCTGTCATTCGTAACTTTACCCAATTTACCAGTGCAAGCTTTGCTCGACTGGGTTAGAATCGCTTTTAATAAAAGCATAATATAATACGTATAGTTTACTCGGTTTTACCGACTTGGCCTAGCCGAAGACATCGAAGGTAACAAATAAAATGATAAATAAAATAGGGAAACGTGCATTTGCCATCGTTTTTTCAGTTTCGGTACTTAGTTTAGGTGCCTGTTCGTCAGCACCTGACCAAGAAGACATTCAACGTGTGCCAAATAGATCAGCACAAGCTTTATACGAAGATGCAAAAGAAACACTAGATTCAGGCTTATATGCCCGTGCAATTGAGCTTTTATCGGCGATTGATTCTCGCTACCCATTTGGGCCATTCTCAAAACAAGTACAAATGGATTTAGTGTATGCTCATTACCAGTCGGGTAACACTGAACAAGCATTAGCAACCATTGACCGTTTTATCCGTTTGAATCCAAATCATAAAGATCTAGATTACATGTATTACATGCGTGGTTTGGTAAATATTAAAGCAGACAAAAACGCGTTCCAAGAATACTTTGGTATTGATAGAGCAGACAGGGATGCTAACAGAACCCGCGTTGCTTTTACTGATTTATCAACGCTTGTAAAACGTTTTCCACAAAGCGGTTACGCACCAGAAGCAAAACGTCGCTTAGTATGGTTATTAAACCGTATGGCACGTTACGAGCTAAAAGTAGCTACATACTACTATGAGCGCGAAGCGTACTTAGCAGCTGCTAACCGTGGTAAATTTGTTGTTGAACACTACTCACAAAGTAGTTACTTAAACGCAGCCCTTGATATGATGCAAAAAAGCTATGAAAAATTAGGTTTAACCGAATTAAGTCAAAACGCTAAAAAAGCACAAGCGCTGAATAAAAGAACACAGTAAATACAAAAAAGGCGCTTTAAAGCGCCTTTTTACTGCCTAAGCTATTTAAGCTTAAATTAGATTGCGTCTTCATCTTCCTCAGCGGTACGAATACGAACTACACGCTCAACCTCAGTGACAAATATTTTACCGTCACCAATTTTTCCGGTTTGTGCAGTTTTAACAATAACTTCAATCGCGCGATCTACACTTTCGTCAGCAAGTACTATATCAAGTTTCACTTTTGGCAGAAAATCAACCATATATTCAGCACCACGATAAAGCTCAGTGTGCCCTTTTTGACGACCAAAGCCTTTTACTTCACTCACGGTCATGCCGTTAATGCCCACCTCTGACAGTGCCTCGCGTACATCATCAAGTTTAAACGGTTTTATAATTGCTTCTATTTTTTTCATATTAATTACTTTTTAAAGCCTTAGATGCCACGATTTTAGACAATCATAAGGTTCATAGCAAACAAAGCAATTGAATTACGGTGATAAATTAATCAGCCATGCTATGATTATGCTAATAAAAATAGCTATACTAAAACAATAAGTAACCTACGGGATCAATATGAAAAAAATACAATACGGATTCACTTTACTAGAGCTGATGGTGACTGTGGCTATTGTAGGCATTATTGCCACAATTGCACTTTGGAATAGCAGCGATATGCTAGAAGAAAATAGAGCTGAGAACTTTTTGTTGGAGTTAAAAAGAAATATTAGCTATGCACGCTCTCAAGCAGCAAGTACAGATGAAATAGTCATTGTGTGTCCTGTTCCCAGTGCAAAAAATCTTGGCACTTCCAATCTCACATGTAAAAGTGGGTGGGGTTCAACTAATACTGTGATCTTATTTATAGATGCTAATAATAATGGTAGCTATGATACTGAGAATGATAGCCTACTACGCGTAATGTCGGATGTGTCTTCTAATGACAAAATAAAATTCACGGGTGATAGCTATCTTCGTTTTGATACTAGCGGACGAATTACAACAAATCTTATCGACCCAGAAGTTGATGAGTTGACCGGTTTTATTTATTGTCCTAATAGTGATAACAAAAGCAATAAAGCACTTAGCGTATCTGTCTCTGGTACAGCTTTTTATCTTGGTGATACTGACGAAACGTGCGACTAAAAAACATACAAACTTATCTTGTCATATTTGTATCATTTACTAGACTGAGTTAATCATTTATTAACTCAGGTCTTCAAGGATGAGATTATCAATATCAAAAAACAAGGGAGTGACACTTCTCGAATTAATGGTATCAATTGCTGTTGTCAGTGTAATCAGTCAATTATCGATGTGGTTTTATCCAGACTTCTTGGCTAAAAACCGATTAGATAACCATGTGAATCTGCTACACCGAAATATAAATTACGGCCGCCTTTACGCAATTGAAAATGCTACTTACGTCACGCTTTGCGCACTAAAAAACAGCCAATGCACAAAAGACGAATGGGATGGTCAAATGTCACTGTTTATCGACAAAGATAAATCAACGACTCTAGATGATGATGAACTACTCTTAAGCACTTTCGAGGATGTTCATGATGCTGATACTTTAGAGTATCCGCGCAACGCCATTACATTTCGTCCAGATGGTTCTTTAAATGGTTTTCAAAATGGGACTTTTATATATTGCCCCAATAGCAATAAAGCCAATCTCGAAGGATTGGCTTTATCTGTAAGTCAAACGGGTAGAATAAGAATTAAATCAACCGATAAGTGTCAAAAAAATTAAACTCAACGGCCCCAGCAATAGTCAATATCTGAGTTACCTTTAGCGCCTTTAGCACCTTTAAGACCTGTATCAGTTATGAAAAGCTCAGTGCAATCATCATCTCCTTTTACTGGCCCTGCCACAGGTTTTGCAATGATTGTAAAAGCATTCTTATTCGTCACTTTAATCGTTAATTCAAAATGTTTATTCTCGGTTTTGTCTTGCAACCCTAAATCAGTAAATGTCTCTGTATATTCCCTATTATCCACAAAATACTGCTCCTCCTTGTTTGCAGCATCTAACAATGCTGCAACTGCCTCTGCACGTGAGGCACGTTTTACATATTCTGTATAATTAGGCAGTGCTATTGAGGCTAAAATCCCTACAATAGCTACAGCTATCATTAGCTCAATCAAGGTAAAACCACGTTGTTTTTTTATCATTTCGGCCGCCTTAATCTTATTCGTTCTGTATATTTTCATCATTTTCTTCGCGTTTATATATATACGTTTGCTGTGTTTTAAAACCAAACCCTAATGTTTCATCTTTTACAAGTTGTATTTTATCGTCTACAACTTTTAATCCTGGCCCTGTAATTTCAAGTGGTTCCAGCGGGTTTTTAGCATTATCACCTTTTATGCCCGGTCCAATTAAATAGAATTGGCTTTTAGGTACTTTTGAAGAATCATCATCGCACTTTCCATTACCATCGCTATCGGCGCAAGTAGAACCAAAATAAAGCTGTGGTGTATCAGGTACTTCAGTACTAGTTGCAAACTTTAAATCATCATAAACTTTAGTACCGTAATGTAAATGAAAAGCATAAAGTGAGCCGCCGCCGCCACTGAGCGAGCATTGGTTTTTAGTCGATGACTCTGAAGCAGGTGTGAAAGATGTAAAATATGCAACGCCACCAATTACTGTTGCAGCCGCTAATGATTTTTCCCCTGCAGCTAATCTATATCGCCACCCTTTAAACTCTGCCCCAAGCTTTGCTTCTAATTCAATAAAGCCAGTTACGTTATTTAACGCCTTACCAAATGGATCATCATTCATTACCATTAAATTATCTGGTTTTATTACGTCTGGTTTTTTATCTGAAAATAATTGTGTAACTGTATTTTCATCTCTTATCATAAACAACTGATCTGCTGTTTCAGCATCATTAGGGTTTGTTCTTTTCCCACTGCCGATAACAATTGCATCAAATGGGGTGTCTAGTCTAGTGGTAACACCTCCCTTTATTGTCACTTTACTAAATAGCGTTCGTGCAACCATTGGTTTGTAAAAAAAACGCCTATCAACACTCCCGCCTAGCTCAGCCAATTTATGGTGATTAAAAGCTCCTTTCTTATCGCCCGGCATATCTATACGCCAGATATCACCTCCTGTATCTGCAGCATATATTCTGTCGATATAACCATCATAATCAGAATCTAGTAGAGTTATATCTGCAGCAATACTATGTTTTCCTTTAAAATTATTATTATCTAGTAATGACCAAAGCTTAGTACCTGTATTTGCGTCAACAATATAAATATTATTACCTACAGAGTCAGCCTCTGAGCTAGTATCTTTATTTGTGTCATAACCACCACCAAAAACCAGTACTGGTTTATCACCAAAAGCTTTTATAAATGCCACTTGCGGCTTTGACCAAGTTTGACCCAGTTTTGTGAAGTCTCCTTCACCGCCTTGAATTGTCCATTTTAACTTAGGGTTATCTGGGTCAGTAATATTAAAGCCGTAATAGTTTCTTCCACCACGTCGCATGCCAGCAAAAGCCCATACATTATCTCCTTTTGTCGCATCTACAATACCATCGTTAACGTTATCACTATTGAGACTTTCATTTTTGGAATACACGCTAATAGGCCCATCCATGCCATATTGCTTACCAGATTCTGCTTTTCTTAATGATTTAATTATTTTAAAAAGTACAGACGGTATAAACGCCCAACTTTCTTTAACTTCATTATTTACATCGTCATCTTTAAACATATGTAAAAAGCCAGCATTAGTACCAATCAGTATACGTATATCATTATTACCATAATCTATTGCTACAGGCCTAGAGTGTAAGGGATCACCAAAGATATCATTACGCTGTTCGCTTTCAGGATTCTTATTATCAACATCAACCCCACGCGCCCAATTAATCGTATTTTCAAGCTCAGACTTATCAATTAAGAAAGCACTAGCTGCCTGGCTTTCACCCATAGCATCAATAATACTGTCGGCCTTAAAAAAGCCGATATCCGTTAGCACTTTACGATCTTTATCCTTTATAGTTGCCAGCATTGCATTAACGCCACCATTTTTTACCGAATTACCATCTGCAGAATTATTAACAGACCAAAAGGTTTTTGCATCCTTACTAATTAATCCATCTTCATTGAGTGCTAACTTTAACGATGAATCAATAATTTTTCCGTCTGATACTTTTAATTTTTTTAAATTACCTCGCCAACGTGTACTTTTATCTGGATAAAACATAGCAAAATAGATTGCATCTCGACTTCGAGTTTGATCTACGTTATTACTGGCCACTGATGGAGAAATGAAAGTACTATTTTCTTCTCTAATTTGTGAAATTGTATTTTTAAGTGCAGAAGAAAGGGCTGCTGCTGATTTAGCTTCAAAATAATCCCCACCACCAACCTTAGCTGCTTCTTCTAAAAGTTTGAGCGCATTTTCACCCATTCCATCACCAAAACCTATAGTAAAAAGCCTACCCGTATCAATCACCTCAGAGGTCTGAGGATATAAATCAACAGATATAGTCTCTGTACCATATAAAATTTTGGCTAACGCTACTAAATAACTTTTATAGCTCCCAAATGAACTCGAATTAGCTCCAAATATACCTTTATATTCTTTATTTATACTTCCATCAGCTTCATCATCATTTTGAGGTTCACCGTCTGTTATAAGAATAATATTAATAGAGTTATCACAGCGCAGTGGAGTTCCTTGATCTTGTTTAAAAGGTGATATGTACTTGCTATTTTCATCAATGCTTTTATCTCTGCCGTTAACCCTTCTCGCAAACTTAAGATTTTGTCCTGTGATGTATAAATATGCCTCCCACAAAGTTTCTGTTAATGGAGTTGAACCATACGCAGGTAGCTCATTGATTTTATTAATCAGTATATTTTCATTTGCACCTATTCTAGCAAGCACATAGCCGCCACCGGGTTCATTACCTGCGTTATAATTAAAACGCATTAAACCAAAGTCAATATCACTGTTGTCATTTATTAAACCTTTTACAGCTCTTTTTGCAACCTCAAGCCTTGTCCCACCTTCAACTTCATCAACACAACTTGGTTGATAATTGGGGTTGTAACTACCTCTAATGTTTATGTAACATTGTTGATTATATTCACTATAGCTGCTTTTACTTTCATAGCACTGCCCTAGTTCCACATATACATCACGCCATAAAAGCCCAAAGAAGTAACTTTCTCTTTCCTTTATATAACATCGCTCTCTTGTGCCTGCTGATGTAACTTCCTCGTCCATACTTCCTGACGTATCAAAAATAAAAAGAACTCTTGGTTTTTCATCGAATTTTACATCTTTATTTACGTAAATCTCAATATCCTCAGCGTATGCATGCATATTAATTACTGATGTAAATAATAAAACTAGTGCTATATAAAGTTTAAATTTCATCTTAAATCCCCTTACCCGTACTGGCCATCTCTTGAGCTATACCAGTAACTATGGTTAGTTGATGCTTGCTTTTAGAGCCATATTCTATCGTAGTAGATACTTGAACCATATTGCATGAAACACCCGCTGTAAAACTATAACTACGAGGACAATTAAGCTCTAGCGAACCACGATTTAAATTCGTCATTATGCTTTTCATTTCGTGCCCAGGCTCTGTAATGTCCTTCTCTGGTATAATTATTTTATTACCATCACCATCAAGCTTACCCGAATCTGTAGCGATCTCATCTGGAGTAAGAAAAAAGTCACTATCAGCACCCTTTTTAGCTTCTGACGCAATCACTCTTAGCACTTCACCAATTAGTTGATTTTCTGCAACTTCTCGCTCTTGGGCTGCGTTGGTAATTTTAATATCAATCGTACTGCTACTCATAAGAGTGACAGCAATACCAGTTACGGCTATTACCATTATTAATGCTGTGATAAGCACGACACCTTGCTGCTTAGTTGGTAAAGACTTTAGATTTTCCATAAATTACCTCCAACATTACTTAAACGAATAGTTGTAGTAAAAACTGTTCTTCTATAGTTATCATTAAAATTTAATTCTCGCTTTCCAGCTCCCTCACCTAAAGTATATTTTTGGTTTTTGAGTTTTATTCCTGGGTCTGGTTGAAGTGCACGGATTAATAAAAAAACTTGCACCGTTAATATACCTCTGCGGTTTTCCCATTCAGCAGCAGTAATTGTGCTGGGGCTTTTGTAAGTATCAACTCGACTATCACTGTTCGTGTCTAATCCAAACAAAAAACGCATATTTTCGACTCCTTCCATTATCGTTTCAGAGGTCATTTTTCCATTAACTAATCGTTTTCGTCTTAATGCGGGAACTTTTATTTTTTGATTATTTACTAAATACTCTTCTTCTTTAATGTAATAAACATGATGACTGTATGGCCAAATAGTTGCATTGATATTTGTTGGGGTATGTTTACCGGTTACAAAACTTGCTTGTTCTTGTTCTGCGATAAAATAATTTATTTTATCGCTTGTTGTATTAGTGCCTGCAACAGCATCATATTGAGGATCACCTTGTAAAAACTTGAGCTGAAGAATATCGGTCTCTTTATCATTAGCAGGAATAATGCCATCGTTAATGCAATTTAGGTTATCTTTACTGGTAGTCGTTTTTGCGTAAATAGTACGAAAATTACTACTACTGGTTAAATCTGGGAAGCTGCCGTTATTAGCTCCCTCTGAGCAATCACCTGCGACCCCTGTCGCGGTAACAGTTGTGTTTGCTGTAGTAAATGAATCATCATAATAAGTTCCCCAAAAGCCTACTTGCTCTATATCGCGTTGCATAATATTAATGGCTAAGCGGCCAGACTCTTGGAGTTCACCGATGCTCATCGTGTCTTTTGTGCTTATTTTCATGCTAATAAAAGTAAACATGACACCACCTAAAATCAAACCACCAATAAATAGTGAAATCATAACTTCTACAAGAGTAAACCCTTTTTGCTTCATGTTAGCTCCTCACATATATATAACTTGTTAGAACCACTAAACGGCGTTTATTGCTAGGATCATCACCACAGGTAACTTTTCCTGTAACTGCATTCGCATTAAACTCTTGGCGGCCTTGCCATGATATAATTACTTCAATGTTGAATCCTTTGCCTCCAGTATCTGCCACTGAAGTTGGATTTATACATATTGTCGCATCATCTAAAGTCCCTGTATTTTCACTGGCTCGTATGGCACGCTTCCATTGCGTTATATCTAATTTGGCAATATCAGAAGAGCTACATATTGCACCAAAGCAACTCGAGTAAGTATTACTATTCGCTGAGCTTTTTATAACGCCTTTGTAATCTTTTATTATATCAATGGTATCATTTGCTCGAATGCGCTGAATAATGTCGTTACCTAAAGCCACAGCGGCGGCGCGCTGCATAGAGTCAAAACTGGCTTGTTTTGCTTTTGCTTGCAGTGCAACGGCGCCTAACAAACCAAAGCTTAATATAATAAACGCAATCAGGACTTCAATAAGGGTAAAACCTTTTTGCAATTTAAACGTGCTCAAAGACATAGTAAAACCAAATAATAATTATCTGATACTAAGTGTATGCAATAAAAAAATAGATTCAACTAAGACCACGACCAACGGTTAATTATCTTGATAAGCGGTTAATAGGTTGGTGTGCTAAAGTACGCTTTTTACGCTTTTGAGCGCTCGGCGACTAACGGCTAAAAAAGGTGTACACCCTTTGAGTTCAATAACATGTTGATGGTTTTTAAGTGTATGGAGTGCCAAAATTTTATTTTTATTCACTAAGGTATTTCGATGAATTCGCAATAAGTGACGAGGATATTGCATTTCAAGTTGCTTTAAACTGTCTTCAATTAGAGCCTCCCCACCATCGAACACGACTTTTGTGTACTTTTCCTGTGCATAAAAATAGAAAATACTTTCTATTTTTATGCTTCTTACGGTGCCTGCCAATTGATAGGTTACTTTTTCTGTTTGTTGCTGTTGCAGGTGTACTCTGTTTAAACGTACTAGCTGTTGTAATGCATGTTGCAAACTTTTTTCTGATATAGGTTTTACCAAATATCCGGCTGCATTTAACTGCATCGCATCAAGCGCATGCTCAGGATGAGCGGTTATAAAAATAATCGCCGGAGGTACCGCTAGATCATTGAGTTGATTGGCCACTTCGATGCCATTTAAGCCTGGCATATCAATATCTAAAAACACTAAATCAGGCTGCTGCTTTTTCATTTGTGTTAAAGCGTCATTACCATCACTAGCCTCTCCTTGCACATGAATGGATGTATGGTTCTCAGCGAGTAAACGCTTCAATCGTGCCCTTGCTAAGGGTTCATCATCTACAATCAATACATTCATAACGTATTCTCTGCTTGTTTTGGGATGACTACTTTGACTCTAAATTGATTATCTTTGTTGGTTATTGTCAGTTGCGCCCGACCTTTATAATAAATACTTAAACGAGAACGAATATTATCAAGAGCCATACCGTTATGCTCTCTAGTATTTTCAGTTTCAGTAGGTACAGGATTAGTTACAATTAAGGTTAAATAATGTGTTGTCACATGCAGTTCAATACTTATAGTAGCACCACTTTGGCTTGGCTCAATGCCATGACATACTGCGTTCTCTACCAAAGGTTGTAATGTTAGATATGGAATATATAGCGCAGGGAGATGTTCTGGTAATAACCACTCAACCTTTAAGCGCTCTGCAAAGCGCCATGATTCAAGCGCAATATACTGTTTAGTTAATGTTATTTCATCACTGAGTAATACACTTTGACCTGAACGCATTGCAGCTTGAGACAGCGCTGCTAGTGCTAAAATTGCATGCTCTGCAGCCTCAACGTCATGATGCGTTAATTCTGCCGCCGTATTCAAGCTATTATATAAAAAGTGGGGTCGGATCCGTGCCTGCAAAGCATCAAGTTCTGCACGAGAAAGTGCTTTGGTTTGCTGCTCTTTTTCAAAATGAATAAGCAAAAATTGTACAAACAGTAAGGTAAGCAAAAATACAATAATGCAATTACGCAGCACAAAAAACGTCAGTTGTTTTTCGTTTTCAATATCAAAAGCAATATGAGAAAACACCAGACTAAATACAGCAGTACTGAGACTATATGAAGCAATAAAAAAACTGATCTGAATAAACTGAGTCTGTTTTGCGAGTAATCGACGACAAAGATATAAAAAAGAGGTACTGACCAGCACAGTTACATGGAGAAACAAACTGATCGCCCCCAAATGCAGCCATATGTCATCGCCAGCATTAGGAGCAAAAGCTAATATAATAGCCACAACCTGTGTTACTACGAGGGATGCAAGCACACCACGCTCATTAAAAAGGGCCGAAAAAAGTAACGCATCTGGTGACAGTTGCTTACCCATTCGACCCTCCTTTTATGATTTATCTCTAAATTAACGCAGCTCTACTGGTACAGCAAAAACAATGTTTTCTTCTTCACCAGGGTTTTCTGTTACTTGGTTACCACCGAGCTCTTTTAAGCGGGTAATCACCTGCTGCACTAGCACTTCAGGTGCTGATGCGCCTGCGGTAACCCCCACACTATTGATACCATCAAACCATGACGCTTCAACATTGCTGGCATCGTCAATTAAGTACGCACGCGTGCCCATTTTATCTGCAAGTTCGCGCAAACGATTTGAGTTTGAGCTATTTTTCGCACCAACAACTAATAATACATCAACCTTATCAGCTAGGTCGCGAACAGCATCTTGGCGATTTTGAGTCGCGTAACAAATATCATCTTTACGCGGGCCGTCAATTGCAGGAAATTTTTCTCGTAATGCATCAATTACATCAGCAGTGTCATCAACAGAGAGTGTTGTTTGACTACAATAAAACAAGTTTTCTGCATCTTTAACATTAAGCGCAATAACATCGTCTACGGTTTCTACTAAATAAATACCGCCAGCATCATTGTCGTATTGCCCCATGGTGCCTTCAACCTCTGGGTGACCATGATGGCCAATTAAAATGCATTCAATGCCTTTTCTGCTGGCACGGGTAACTTCCATATGCACTTTAGTCACTAACGGGCAGGTTGCATCAAATACTTTAAGCTCACGGCGTTTTGCTTCACTGCGTACAGCCTGTGATACACCATGAGCACTAAATATAACAATACTGTCATCCGGTACCTGATCAAGCTCTTCAACAAACACGGCGCCGCGATTTTTTAAGCCATCAACCACATAACGATTGTGTACCACTTCATGGCGCACATAGATTGGTTTTTCAAAAATATCTAAAGCGCGCTCTACTATGCTAATTGCTCTATCAACGCCTGCGCAGAAGCCACGTGGATTAGCTAATAAAATATCCATTAGCCTTTTACCTCAATAATATCAACTTCAAATGTTAAACGCTGGCCAGATAGCGGATGGTTAAAATCAATAGTAACCGACTCACCCTGCACTTCCCGCACTAAGCCCGGAAGCTCTGTACCATCAGGTTGAGTAAACGCAATAATAGCACCTACTTTCGCAGGTGTTTCTGCGCCAAATTTACTACGATCAACATAATAAATGTTATCTGGATTTGGCTGACCAAATGCATCTTCAGGTTCTAATTCAAAGGTTTTACTTTCACCTGCGCTTAGACCTAATAGGCACTTCTCAAAATTTGCCGTTAAGCTGCCATCGCCCATTGTTAACTTTGCAGGTTTGTTGTGCACTTTAGTTGAATCAGCGGCAGAGCCATCTTCAAGTTTTATAGAAAAATGAAAAATAACTTGCGAGTTTTCACCAATTACAGCTTGGCTCATGCTTTATGCTCCTTCGGACTCTCACCTGTAAAGGCGTCAAATAATAACAATGCCGCGCCTACACAAATAGCACAGTCAGCAAAGTTAAATACTGGAAAATGTGAGTCTTCATAAAATACGTGAATAAAGTCAATTACATAACCGTAAGCAATACGGTCGTATAAATTACCAATAGCGCCAGCAAGCACTAACGAGTAAGCACCACATAACACTTTATTAGTTGCGGGTAATCTTTTTAGCCACCACACCAATAAGGCACTTATAGCAATTGCAATTGCGCTTAAAAACCAACGTTGCCAACCACCAGCATCACTTAAAAAACTATAAGCAGCACCATAGTTATGCACATAGGTAATACTAAAAACAGGTAGTAAATTAATAGACTCGCTATAAGCCATAGTATTTACAACAAGTGTTTTACTGGCAAAGTCTATTGCTAAAAGCAATAGACTCAACCATAACCACACTAAACCACTTTTTTGGGCTAGTTTGCTCACTAAAACATCCCCTAAGCGAATTGACGCTTTTCGCCTTCGCCATCAACATTACTAACACAACGACCGCAAATTTCTGGGTGAGCAGGCTCAATGCCTACATCGTCGCTGTAATGCCAACAACGTTCACATTTGGCGGCATCTGTTGCTGCAACACTAATGTACAAACCTTCAATTTCTGTTTCTTGCGTATCTGCAGGCTGGCTATCAACATCCGCTACATTAACAGCTGACGTTAGCAGTACAAAACGCAACTCATCACCCAATGCTGTTAATTTGTTTGCCAGCTCTTCGCCCGCAAATAAATTAACTGTAGCTTGAAGAGCCGCACCAATAACTTCTTCTTTACGTGCCGCTTCTAATAAACGGTTCACTTCGTCACGTACGTTTAAAATTGCTTGCCAGTCATCATTACTAAACTGAGTATTTGTTGGTGCTTGTAAACCTTCATACCATACTGATGTAAATACGTAATCGCTACGTTCTCCAGGTAAAGCTTCCCAAATTTCTTGTGCTGTAAAGCTCATAATTGGTGCCATCCAACGCGTCATTGCTTCAGCAATGTGGTAAAGCGCAGTTTGACAAGAACGTCGTGCATGGCTGTCGCTCTTAGCTGTGTACTGACGGTCTTTAATTACATCTAAGTAGAACGAACCAAGCTCACCCGTACAGAAGTTCATTAGCTTTTGCGTAACTAATAGCATTTGGTAGCTATCGTAAGCGGCTAAAATTTCGTCCTGAAGCTGTGCAGCACGGCCAACAATCCACTTATCAAGCTCAACCATATCGTCAACAGCAACCTGATCTGTTTTAGGATCAAAACCATTTAAGTTAGCTAATAAGTAACGACTTGTGTTACGAATACGGCGGTAGCGATCTGCAGAGCGTTTAAATATTTCATCCGATACAGTCATTTCAGCCGTGTAGTCGGTAGACGCGACCCATAAACGTAAAATGTCAGCACCCAACTTATTCATAACGTTTTGCGGAGAAATAACGTTACCCAATGACTTAGACATTTTTCTGCCGTTTTCATCAACGGTAAAGCCATGCGTAAGCACTTGTTTATAAGGGGCATGACCATTAATCGCAACCGATGTCATCATCGACGACATAAACCAACCACGGTGTTGATCCGACCCTTCCAGATATAAATCTGCTGGACCTACTAATTCTTCACGAGCATCAACAACACACGCATGCGACACGCCTGAGTCAAACCATACATCGAGTGTATCTTGCACTTTCATGTATTGTTTAGCGTCTTCTTCGCCAAGCAGGGTTTCAGGATCTAAGTCGTACCATGCTTGAATACCTGATTTTTCTACTAATGCGGCAGCTTGCTCAATAAGCGCTTGGGTATTTGGGTGTAATGCACCGGTGTCTTTGTCAACAAATAAAGCAATGGGTACACCCCAAGTACGTTGGCGAGAAATACACCAATCTGGGCGACCTTCGACCATGTTTGCAATACGGCTTTCACCCCACTCTGGTAACCACTGCGTATTTTTAATTTCAGCAAGTGAATCTTTACGTAAATTAGCCTGATCCATGCTAACAAACCATTGTGGCGTAGCACGGAAAATAATAGGGGTTTTATGACGCCAGCAATGTGGGTAACTATGAGTAAGCGCATGGTGATGCACTAAAGCCCCACGCTCTTTTAATACTTCAATTACGCTCGCGTTTGCTTTAAATACGTGCTGGCCTGCAAATAATTCTGTATCAGGCAAGTACACACCGTTAGCGCCAACTGGGTTAGCAACTTCTAGGTTATAGTTTAAGCCTGCCACGAAATCTTCTTGACCATGACCCGGTGCTGTATGCACCACGCCAGTACCTGAGTCCGTAGTTACGTGTTCTGCAACAATCACCGGTACATTAAAGTCATAAAAAGGATGCGCTACTTGCAAGTTTTCAAGTGCAGCACCTTTTACGTAACCTAAAACATGGTAATGATTAAAACCAAAACGATCCATAGCATCTTTTACAAGCTCTGAACCTAAAATTAAACGCTGCTCAGCGCCTTCATCTTCAACTTGTACTAATGCATATTCTAACTCAGCATGCACGGCTACTGCGCGGTTTGCTGGAAGCGTCCATGGTGTTGTAGTCCATATTACAGTACCTACACTACCTTTACCTTTATGCCCTTGTGCCATATCAAATGCATTAACTACGGCGTCCTGGTCAGCAAAAATAAAACGCACATCAATGGCTGGCGACTGTTTATCTTGATACTCAACTTCAGCCTCAGCTAATGCAGAGCCACAATCAGTACACCAGTGCACAGGCTTTGCACCTTTGTGTAGGTGACCATTTTTAATAATACGACCAAGTACACGAATTGCATTCGCTTCAAAATCAAAATTCATTGTTAGGTATGGCTTGTCCCAATCGGCAAACACACCTAAACGTTTAAAGTCTACTTTTTGACCTTCAACTTGCTTTTTAGCATAAGCGCGGCATTTTTCGCGAAACTCGCTCGCAGTTACTTTAACGCCAGGCTTACCTACTTTTTTCTCAACCATTAGCTCGATTGGTAAACCGTGACAGTCCCAACCTGGAATATATGGTGAGTCGAAATCTGATAACGTTTTAGACTTTACAATAATGTCTTTTAAAATTTTATTTACTGAGTGACCTAAGTGAATGTCGCCATTCGCATATGGAGGACCGTCATGCAAAATAAAGGTTTTTTTGCCCTTTTTAGCGCTGCGGATTTGACCGTATAGGTCGTCTTCATACCATGCTTTTAGCATTTTTGGTTCACGTTGTGCCAAATTGCCACGCATTGGAAACGGTGTTTCCGGTAAGTTCAAAGTATGTTTATAGTCGCTCATTTATCCTACATTCCGTCTCTATCGGCTACCTGATTTAAACCAAAACACTGTTTAGCGGCGGCAACGTCTGTTGCTATTTGCGCCGTTAATTGTGTTAATGTCTCGAATTTTTTTTCATCGCGGAGTTTTTGTATTAACTCTACGTGCATAAATTGTCCGTAAATGTCTTGTGCAAAGTCAAAAAGATGAACTTCCAGAAGTGCACGTGTCCCATTAAATGTGGGTTTATTGCCTATATTAGCAACCCCAAAAACCTGTTTCCCAGCAATAGTCGCCTGCACAGCAAACACCCCATTCACGGGGCAAACTTGGCGCTTTAGCGCTATATTTGCAGTTCTAAAACCAAGTTCACGGCCTCGTTTCCAACCGTGTATAACACGCCCAGAAATCGCATAATTATGACCAAGCATCACTTTTGCATCGGCTAAGTTGCCGCATGCCAATGCCTCGCGTATTAACGTGCTACTTACTCTAGCATTTAACTGATGAAAACTCGCAGTGCTTTGTACATCCATGCCTGCTTGTTTACCCATATTTACAAGTAAATTAAAATTACCTTTACGTTGTTGGCCAAATCTAAAGTCGTCACCCACCGTTAACGCTTTAACACCGAGTTTTTTTATTAGTATTTCGTTTACAAACTGTTCTGCATGCATATTTGCAAACCGCTGGTTAAAGCTAATACAAATTACACGTTCAATGCCTAAATCACTTAATAAACGTAACTTGTCGCGTAAGCGAGTTAACCTTGCTGGGGCATTATTTTTTGCAAAAAACTCTTGAGGTTGAGGCTCAAACAACAACACCGTACTGGGTAAATTGTGTGCTTTTGCGTCAGCTAACAAGCCTTTTAATACTTGCGCATGACCTAAGTGAACGCCGTCAAAATTACCAATAGTTAACACACACCCAAAATGGTGTGGGCGAATATTGTGTATACCTCTAATTAACTCCATGCCACCTAAAGCCTTTTTTCAGCAAGTATTATCACGACTTATATCAAGGAAAAGCCACAAGGCTGCCGATTATAATCTTTT
Source organism: Pseudoalteromonas sp. S554 (assembly GCF_005930865.1). Taxonomy (NCBI): domain Bacteria; kingdom Pseudomonadati; phylum Pseudomonadota; class Gammaproteobacteria; order Alteromonadales; family Pseudoalteromonadaceae; genus Pseudoalteromonas; species Pseudoalteromonas sp. S554. The sequence continues at coordinate 43,774 of NZ_PNDV01000033.1, forward strand.
TTTTAGTTTGATTCAGTAATTGCTACACTTTTTATCGTATTTAGTCTTACACCCATTAAAAAGAGCATTGAAAAATAGCTAACTCCTGCTAATACGACAAGGGCAATTAATAATATAACTTGTTGTGCGAAAGCCCACGAGGCCCAGAAATAGTAACTACTTACATACCATGTAACACACCCCATGCCTAAACTTGCAACGATGCACTTTATAGTGAAACGCAAACTCATAGAAGAAAACTGATAAACATTTTCTTTTTTCAGCTGCCTATAAAGTAAAAATGCATTACAACTGGCTGACATTGATGTAGCGAGTGCTAACCCTAAGTAACCTATAAAAGGGGCTAACATAATATTAAATACCATATTTAGCACAAGGGTTATAATACCAATGCGTACGGGCGTTTTAGTATCTTGACGTGAATAAAACCCAGGCGCGAGCACTTTAATCAACATAAAACTAACTAACCCAACAGAGTAAGCTACAACACCTAAACTTACCGCTTTTACATGATCAACACTGTCCTCTTTAAAGGCACCATGATCGAATAGGACCGTAATTATAAGTGGGCTTATTATCATTAAGCCAACCATTGCTGGTATACCTAAAAATATTACAAAGCGAACTCCCCAATCTAACGTATGCTGAAAATCGCTCAATTTTTTACTGCTGTGCAATTTAGAGAGTGCGGGTAAAATAACCGTCGCAATACCTATTCCAAACAAACCAAGCGGAAACTCTATTAGCCTGTCTGAGTAATAAAGCCATGCTATAGAACCTGTCATCAGTAATGAGGCAATCATAGTATCTAGTAATAAATTAATTTGGCTTATCGATACGCCAAACAATGCGGGCAGCATAAGCTTACGCACTTTTTTTACGTTTTCGTCATGCCAAGCCCAGCGCGGGCGAGCCAACATTTTAGCGCGTGATAAAAAAGGTAATTGAAATAACAACTGAACAATGCCACCAACAAACACACCAACGGCCAACGCATAGGCGCCTACACTAAATTTGTCATGTAAAAAAATTGCACAGGTAATAATTGATATATTTAGTAACACAGGGGTAAATGCGGCAACGGCAAAACGGTTGTAAACATTCATTACCGCACCGCTCAGCGCGACTAAACTTACAAACAACAAATACGGAAAGGTAAATTTTAATAACGAACTGGCCAGCTCAAACTTTTCTGCATTGGGGCCGCCTTGCCACCAATCAATAAACCAGCCGGTACCAAATAAAGCGGCGATAACCGGCGAAGCCACTACACCAAAAATAGTCACTAACAATAAAATAGTGCCCAGCGTACCTGCAGCTTGGGCAACAAAGAGCCTAACTTTATCATCACCTTGTTGCTCTTTTATTTCACTTAAAACGGGTACGAATGCCTGTGCGAAAGCGCCTTCTGCAAATAAGCGACGTAAAAAGTTAGGAATTCGGTTAGCAAATAAAAATACATCAGCCGCAGCACTTGCGCCGAGTAAATTAGCAACAACTGCATCTCTTACGAGCCCTAAAATACGCGAGATCATAGTCATACAACTAACAATCATACCGGAGCGAAATAAACCTTTTGACACCTTAAACCTACTTAAAAATCCCTAAGATACGCGATTATGCCACAGTCTTTTTTATAAATCGCTTTAAAGCACTAGGCTGGGGGTCTGTGCTTTGTTACAATAGCGTCATTAACTGCTAAAGCGGCAAATTAATGTTCGTTATAAGGAGCAGTTTTTCTTGAATAGTTAAATTTAATTGACATTCATGATAGAAACAGGCATATTCCACGGCCTTTAATTTAAGCTTTATTTTAAGATTGTTAGGAGCAAACCTTGGCTAACATCAAGTCTGCAAAAAAACGCGCTATTACTAGCGAAAAGAACCGTCAGCACAACGCAAGCCGTCGCTCAATGATGCGCACTTACTTCAAAAAAGTAGTTGTTGCTATTGAAGCTGGCGATAAAGAAGCTGCACAGCAAGCTTTTTCTGTTGCTACACCTATCCTAGACCGTTACGCAACTAAGGGTCTAATCCACAAAAACAAAGCAGCTCGTCATAAGAGCCGTTTAGCAGCTAAGATCAAAGCGCTATAATTTGTTTTTGTTAGAATATAAAAAACCGGCTTTTGCCGGTTTTTTTTTACTTAAAAGTTTTTGGACTACATAATTTCTAAATCTGGATAAAACTTTTTAAGCATGGCTGCTATTTTTTTAGGTGTAAACGGTTTTACGATAAACCCTTTAGCGCCTTTATCTATGGCATCTTTTACATTTTCAACAGCTGAATGCGCAGACACCATAATTACATTCGTTTCTGGACTCATCTCGTTGATTTGTGCAATTAATTCTTTTCCGTCTCCATCCGGTAACTCAATATCCAAAAAAATCATACTGTATTTTGCTGCTTGGCATTCACTAATACACTGTGAGGCAGTAGATGCTTCCTTTACATTGTCTATCCCTAGATGCATGAGCGTTTGGCTCAAAAAACTACGCACCGTGCTAACGTCATCCACTATTAAAATTGATAGCTGCGTGTCCATCTTCATTCCTCATAGGCTATAAGCTAACTTTACGTTATTATAATAATTAGCTTAGTATATAAATTTACTATTTGAATTATAAAGACCTATGTAAAAAAGGCCAGATCTGCTTTATGTCAAAAACACCAAAAAAACAATCCTTGCTAGGTAAAACACCGGCAAGAAAAAATACAACACAAAAAAATAAAACTCGGGCAACTTCTCAAAGGCAGGCACAAACTAAACAACACACTATTGATACAGAGTTAAATAGCCAAAACCCTAAACCTAAAAAAGGGCTGTTAATAACGCTCGCTATTATTGCAGTTATCATTATAGCTTTTCCAAAACCAACTTTACTCACCTATAAAAAATTAGGGATGGTTAGCAAAAGTATTTATTGGCCTGGTGTATTTGGATACGGTGCAACGCTTGTTGACTCGCATTTACATCCTAAGTTTGACGATAAGCGTAAATCTCTCTATTTATGTAGTGATTTACAGGATCCTCAGAGCTGCCAAAAGTATCAAGTTATTGCTGACGACGGTCTCATTTCAGCGATTAAAAGTTACTTTTAGCATTAATAAAACTAATCTGAAAAATGTAAAATTACTTGGTTGAAAGGTGCGCAAAAGATCACCATAATGGCGCTCCTTTTTTCAACAACTGAACTATTGAAACGACCATGCTAAACGAGCTAGATTGGCTTTTAAACACGATACTACTTGCACTAGGTTTAGGTGCATTCTTTATTAACCACATAACATTACTGCGCGTAGCCGCCATAAGTGCATGTGGCCTGTTATTTTTATCATTTAGCTTAGATCTTATGTCGTCGAGTGTTATTTCAAATATGAGTTTAGTATTGATCAATACATTTTATCTGTTTAAGGTTTATACATTTGGGCAACTTAATGTAACTCAGAGCTAACAATTTCCCCTAGAATATTTTATAGCCCAGCATTGCTGGGCTTTTTTTATTGTATAAATCAAAATGGTTGGGTAATTAGGTGAACTAAGATAATATTGACCTCGTACTACATTATTTTGAGATCTCGGTATGTCCTTATCTGATTTTGATTTGTTTTTATCTTCTATGGAAGATGTGACCCCTATTAGCAGTGATACTATTAAACCGTTATCAAGCAGCCCTCATTCTTCACTTGCGCAACAACAAAAGCGGCAAGCGGCTGAAAATACTCTATCAACAGATGAGAACTACTTAAGTACAGAGTCTGTTGAGCTTGTTGAGCCATTTGCTATTTTAAGTTTTAAAAAAGACGGAGTACAAGGCCCTGTATTTAAAAACTTACGTTTAGCAAAGTATCAAGTTGATGCGACCTTAGACCTTCATGGCCAGCTACTTAAAAATGCACGCAATACGCTCTTTAATTTTATTAATGACTGTCAGCAGCAAAATGTTCGCGTGGTGCTTATTAGGCATGGTGTAGGAATTAAAAATAAAACTAAACCAGGAATACTAAAAAGTTTTGTAAATAAATGGCTACCTGAATTACCGGCGGTTTTGGCATATCATACTGCACAGAGGCATCATGGAGGGAGTGGTGCGACTTATGTTTTACTTAAAAAAAGTGCCGATAAAAAACACGAAAATAGAGAAATCCACAGCAAGCGCTAAACTTGCTGTGGTGCCATTCTATAAAATAGTTGGCTGATTAAACCAAGCAGATACGCCTAATATTATTATAGAAATTATAATTAAGCTTAATCTAGCACCACCCTGATTTGTTTTCATTTCACCCTCTTTATATTTTTATTGTTGAGAACATATACAACATTAATAAAAATTACATATGTTAACAAGCTGTTTCTTTAAATTTATCAATATCCTTTCGTTCTATCTATTCGATTATTTAAAGTAATACCTTGCTGTAAGCGTTCAACATTTTCTGCTATTTGTGCTGAAACACTGTTTATATCTGATAATGCAGCACAATGCGGTGTAAGGGTTATTTTATCATGCTGCCAATAAGGGTGCTCTTCACTAAGAGGTTCGTGTTCAAACACGTCAATGACTGCAGCCCGAAGCGAATTCTCTTCTAAGGCTTTAAGTAAATCCGCTTCTATAACATGCTCTCCTCGTGCAACATTAATAATAACAGCATGATTAGGAAGCATACTAATTGTACTTTTATTGATAATACCTTTCGTTTTTTTGGTTAATGGCAACAAACAGACTAGATAATCAATGTCGCTAAGCATATTTTGAAGCCCTTGTTCGCCATAAAATAAATTAACTGTATTACTGGTTTTATGTGTATGAGCCCAAGCATTTACAGTAAACTTATTGGCAATAAGTCGTTTCGCACATGCTTTGCCTAGCTCCCCAAATCCCAAAATACCTACATTGTTTTGTTGATAAGCCCTTTTGGGCTTCCATTGGTGCTGCGTTTGCTTAATAAAGTATTCTTTTAATCGCAATTTTTGCGCTAAAACATGCGTAAGCACATATTCGGCCATATCTTGTGCCAATTTTTCATCAACTATACGCACCACATCTACGTCATCACCAAGCAAATTTAAATCAATACTGTCTACACCCGCACCAAATGACGATACCGCTTTAAGGTTTGGCAACTTTGCCCACATATCATGCGGTGCTTTCCATGCTAATACAAAATCAATAGTTTCTAGGTTATTGCAATCTGGCCACTGCTGTATTTTTGTAGAGGGTAATCGGGCTTGTAATTGCGCTATTAACTTTGTGTTATCTCGACCTGTAATTGCTACTAATACCGACATAGTTACTTCCAAATAAGTTTTTATAAAATCCATACTGACTAATCAACACTTGGCACCCTTTACACTTTAAAAGGTCACACAACTGCAAAATAACTGTCACACCCTTTTTTTACTCTACAGATATGGCAGTCGTGCTAAATTAAAAAGAGGCTTGTATGATCAGTGTTGATAAAGTAATTGCAGCAAACTTACCACAATTAGAAAGCTCACCAAAAGTAAAAAGCCTAGTAAAAAAGGGATTAGGCTATTTACTACATGAACAAGAGTTTGTGGCCTTTGCCGACACCTATCCTCATTTACAAGGGCTAGAATTTGTTGAACAAGTTCTTGATGAGCTCAATTTTGATACACGTTACAAGCCAAAGCAAATAGAGCATATTCCTAGCGAAGGTAAATTAATTATTGTTGCAAACCACCCTATAGGCTCTTTAGATGCGCTTGCATTAATTAAAGTGCTCTCAAGCGTAAGAAAAGATTTAAAGGTTGTTGCTAACCGTATGCTCATGTCGGTGACTCCAATGCACGACTTACTTTTACCTGTAAATAACTTATCTGGCACAAGTAAGAAACAAGAGCTTTATAATATTCACCAGCATTTGAAAAATGAGGGGATATTATTGATATTTCCCGCTGGTGAAGTATCACGGCTGAGCCCTACAGGTATCAAAGATTGTAAATGGAACAGCGGTTTTTTGCGCATGGCAAAAAAAGCCAATTGCCCTATATTACCTATTTATATAAAAGCTAAAAACAGCCCATTATTTTATGGGACTTCAATAATTTACAAACCCTTAGCAAGCTTGTTACTAGTAAAAGAAATGTTTAAACAACGCCAGAAATCGTTAGAGTTTGAAATTGGTGCGTCTATTCCTCCAGCGTCATACCTCATAGAAAATTTAAAAGATAAAGAGATTGTTAATTTAATACGAAAGCAACTGTATCGCCTAACAACTAAAAAAACCTTACCACTTAAAACACAAACTCCTATTGCTGTTCCTGAGTGTAGGAAAGAGCTTAAAAAAGCAATAGATGCGTGTCAGCTTCTGGGGGAAACACAAGATGGTATGCATATTCATTTATATCAATATACGGGTAGCTCACCTATTTTTAGAGAGCTAGGTAGGTTGAGAGAAATAGCTTTTAGAGCTGTAGGTGAAGGCAGTGGAAAACGCCGTGATATTGATAAGTACGATATGGACTATCAACACTTAGTTCTTTGGGACCCAACACAATTAGAGCTGGTAGGCGCGTATAGGCTAGCTTGCGCTAAAGAAATAATTGATAAACATGGCCGTAAAGGGCTGTATACCGACAGTTTATTTACTTATAGCACTGAAATGGGCCCCTACCTAGAGCAAGGAATTGAACTTGGTCGTAGCTTTGTTCAGCCAAAATATTGGGGACGTAAAAGCTTAGATTACCTGTGGTACGGCATTGGCGCATTTGTTAAAAACTACCCACAATATCGTTATTTATTTGGCGCTGTTAGCGTGTCTAATACGTTACCTGACCCGGCAAAGGCCATGCTAGTGTATTACTATCAGCATTATTATAAAACCGATGAAGTACTTGCGACTCCAAACAATGAATTCAAACTAAGCGAACATGAACTTGCGCAGTGTGACATGATTTTTTGCAAAAACGACGTTAAAGAAGACTTTGTAGAACTAAAGCATGTGCTTGCTAATATGGGTGCGCAAGTTCCCACTTTATTTAAACAATATACAGAGCTATGCAAACCTGGTGGGGTGAAATTTTTAAGTTTTAGCGTAGATCCCGACTTTAACAATTGCATTGATGGTTTAGTATTGGTTGACTTGAAAAATGTTAAAGATAACAAAGCAAAGCGATACTTAAGCTAATTGAAGCGAGGTTACCCTCGCCACTATCTGGGTTTTATTTGAGAACTAACTAACATTATCGTTCTATATAAATACGTGAAAGTAAGTCATAATAAATTGCTTCAACTTTTATTAAGTCATCAATAGATACGTGCTCATTAACCTGGTGAATTGTATTGTTTCTTAGCCCACATTCAATTACTTGAGTGTGGCTGTTAGCAAAAAAACGACCGTCAGATGTGCCACCACTGGTACTTAGAACTGGGTAGTTTCCAGTTTGACTATGTATGGCTTGTTCAACACAAGTAATTAAACTCCACTTGCTCTTAGGTTGGGTATAGTATGGTTCACATGGACGCTCCCAATTAATCGTTATGTAACGTGAAAATTCATCCAACGAATTGTTCAATATCGATTTAATTTTTTCACTGCTGTACCGATGGCTATAGCGAATATTAAATGTTATTTCGCAGTAACTAGGGACTAAATTATCGACCACATTGTCAATATTTATGCCTGTTACTTGCAGTGTTGTTTTTGAGCCTGCGTCATCTAAGTGCCACGCTTGTTCACTCAATTTATTGACTATTTTGGCACTAATATGTGCGGCGTTAATGGTATTTTGAGGATAAGCTACATGACCTGCCCTGCCCTTTACCAGAATACGTGCTGAAAGTGCACCACGGCGACCGTTTTTAATTGTATCGCCAACATGTGTCGAACTCGTTGGCTCGCCTACAATACATCCGTCTAAAACAATCCCATTTGAAGAAAGCTTATTGGCTATTTGCGCAGAACCAAACTCAGCCTCGCCTTCTTCATCAGAGGTAATGAGCCAATAAAAAGTCCCTGCTTTTGATGACGTGCTATTTATTAATTTTTTTGTGGCAGTTAGCATAGCTGCCACGCCTCCTTTCATATCAGCGGCACCTCTTCCGTAAATTACTCCATTAATTATTCTTCCATCAAACGGAGGGGTTAGCCAGTCACCGTTATCTGCAGGAACCACATCAATGTGCCCTGAAAAAGCGACACACGGTCCCTCATTGAATTTAATATGCGCAATTAAGTTAGTGACACCATTACTCGTAAATTTTTCACAGCAAAAACCTTGCTCACATAACTGCTCAACCAGCCAATCTATTGCACCGGCTTGATTCGGCGTTACTGATTTAAATTGGATAAGCGTTTGTAATTTATTTATTAATTCGGCGTTTAACCTTTGAGAAGTGACTGCTTGTTGTGAAACAACTAAAGACATTTTTTAACACCTTTATTACTAAGTAAGGCATTATTAAATAGTGAGAGTATGACTAAGAGATGTCAGCTTTTATACATTCTGATGATTATTACTTATATAGATTGTCAATCATTGCGGTTATGAAACAGCGTCAAAATTAATCTAAATCAATAAAATACTTTTCAACGTTCAATAATTTTTGAAACTTTGATCTAGAACAGGTTTTCCATATTTGTTAAGCGTAATAATGGCGTCAATCAAAAAGTAGTTCTTGGAGAACAACATGAAAACCAAAATTAGCATTGCACTATTAACCTCTTTATTAGCACTCTCTCCAGCTGCACACGCTAACTTCAGCGTAAATCTGGGCGCTATTAACGTTAACCCAGATAACAGTGGCTCTGCAATTAACGAAGCCCCCTCATTAGGTCTAAAAGGTGATTCTAATACTCAGCTAGGTATTACGGTAGACTATGCATTTAATGACAATTGGGTATTAGAATTGATTGCTGCTACGCCATTCTCTCATGATGTAAATGGAACAGGCGGTTTGGCTGGTAATAAAATTGCTAACATTAAACACTTACCACCCTCGTTAGTGGCACAGTATCACTTTTTAGATACAAGCTACCAGCTCAGACCATTCATAGGTGTTGGTGTTAATTATACAACCTTTTTTGATGAACAGCCTTCGCAAGCTCTTAAAGCTACCCTTGGTACAGACGATGTTAAAGTTGAGCTAGATGACTCTGTAGGGTTTTTAGTACAAGTAGGGGCTAATTATACAATGGATGATCACTGGGGACTTCATGCAATGGTTTCTATAATGGATATTGATACAGATGCAACCGTGTACGCTAACAATGCAAAAGCATTAACATCAACAGTTGAGCTTGACCCTGTAGTGGCAATGTTTGGTGTGAAGTATAGTTTTTAAAGTCTAAGTACGATGTTATGTGTGTAAAAAAGGCGCTAAGCGCCTTTTTTTTTGTGCAACGAAAACAATAACTCGGCCTCAGCCCTTGGTAACTCACACTCGCGAATAACTTCGTCTAAATCTGCACCTAACTCAACCATTTTCACAGCACGGGAATAAATCTTAGCATCAGGATCATCGTATTTTTGAGCCGATTGCTGCTGCAGTAAATCTTGGTTTTGTTGCTCAACCTCTAGAACTCGCTTGCCGATACTGAGTAAACCGGTTCTTAATTCAGCGGCTTCGCTTCTTAAAATATGAACTTGTTCTGCACATTCTTTAAGCTTTTGATGTACATCAGCAACATCGCTGGTGTGTTTATTTTTAAATGCAATAATAAGCGTTAACGATATAAGACCTACCGCTAACGCGCTTACAGCAATACTAAGTAACAGCATAGTTTATCTGATAAAGCTTATAAATCGCTTAACTCATCCCATTCGTCATCACTAAGTAGCTTATTTAAATCAACTAAAATAAGAAGCTCATTATCTCGATTACAGACACCTTGGATAAACTTAGCGCTTTCTTCAGTACCCACATTTGGCGCACTGTCAATCTCAGAGCTACGCAGGTATACAACTTCAGAAACGCTATCGGCTAAAATCCCTATAACTTGCTCTTCAGCTTCAATAATTAATATACGTGAGTTATCAGTTGCATCAGCTGCTGACAAACCGAATCGAGCACGTGTATCAATAACGGTTACTACATTACCACGTAAGTTAATAATGCCTATTACATAAGAAGGCGCACCAGGGACTGGTGCAATCTCGGTGTAACGCAGTATTTCTTGAACTTGCATTACATTAACACCGTAGGTTTCCTCTTCTAGCTTAAAAGTAACCCACTGTAATATTTCATCATTATTATCTGCATTTTTATTTTCTGACAGTAATTTCTCTTGGTTCATGCTGTTACCCCATAATGGTCATTACTACTGACGGCTATCTAAGCCCTCTTCTAATAACGTATTTAAATTGTCTACATCTATTAAAGCACACATTTTTTCTTTAATAACCCCGGCAAGCCATGGGCGCTTACTTTGATCTGTACGCCATTTTACATCTTCTTTTGTCAATGTAATGTTATTTATAAGCTTCTCAGCTAATAACCCCCATTGGCTATCTCCTAAAGTTATTAAATACTGATAATCAAGTGATGCCTCAAGTTTTTCATCGTACTTCTCTGGCATAACCCAGCGTGCTGTATCTACAACATTGAGCTTTTCATCACGATTAAGCATAACGCCTTTAAACCACTTTGGTTTACCAAACAGGTGATTCACTTCACCTAATTGATGTATACCGCCAAGAGCTTTAAGCGGGACTGCTAGCGTAAGTCCTGCAACTTCAAAGAACAATGCCTGAAATTCGCCGTCAAAGTAATCTGACTCACTGTTATTTGAAAGATTTAATTGTTTCTGTTTTGCTATTTTAAGGTCTGTACTCGTTGTCTGTTTTGGCGTTTCAATGACGTTAACTTTAGGTGTTGTAGCTTCTGCTTCTTTAACTTCATGCGTATCATCTAACGAAGATGATTCATGCTCAGCCACTACTTTAACTTTAGTAACTGGCTTCTGACTTTCATGAGTGACTTCTTCGCTTGGCAAGTCACCCGGTATATTTTCTAAAAGTTTTGCTACGGGCTCTAAGTCACTGGCAAGCTCTTCTTCGCAAAGTAAGGCACCTAAGTACTGAGTCATTACTTTTTCATTAGCAAATAATTGCTTACTCATTCATTAACCTTGTTCAATTAAATAATCTAATAATGCTTTATAAGCAAATACACCACGAGAGCGAGGACAAAATTCTATGGGTACTTTTTGTGCTAAGCTTGCATCTCTTAGTTTTGTGTCTACGGGAATAACACCTGGCCAAACTCTATTACCGTAGGTTTTTTGTAACGTTTTGTAGGCTTCGAGTGATGCCTTCGTTCTTTTATCGTACATTGTAGGTATTATAGTATATTCGTAACTTTTCGCTTGTGAGCTCTGCATTAATTCCATTGTACGCATCATTCTATCTAAGCCTTTAAGCGCTAAAAACTCAGTTTGAACAGGTACTAAAATGCGCTCACTCGCAGCCAATGCATTAACCATTAAAACCCCTAAAACAGGGGGGCAATCTAAAATAGCATAATCGTAATGTTCGCTTATTTTGGCAAGCGTCTTTTTTAAAATTAACCCCATGCCTGTTTTATTGCCCATGCTTCTATCTAATGTAGCAATAGCCATAGTAGCAGGTAATATATCTAAATTTTCGAGAGTGGATGGGCACAATGCTTGAAGTATTTCCTCACTTTGCATACTAGTTCCACGAGCGAAAATATCGTAAACGCTGACTTCTAAATCTTCAGAATCAATACCAAAGTAATACGTTAAAGACGCATGAGGATCGGTATCTATTAGTAATACACGTTTACCCTGCAGTGCTAAAGTACCAGCAAGACTGACCGCAGTCGTTGTTTTACCAACGCCACCTTTTTGGTTGGCTACAGTCCAAATCTTCACATCATATCCTAGTTACTGTTCATTGCGAGTTGTAATACGAATTCCACCATGTGGTAAACGAATAATTTTTATTGTGTCATCGTCTGACGGTAATTCTACTTCTGGCTCAGGCGCTACTGCCTCAACTATTGGCTCTTCTGCTGAATTATTTTTCTCTTCTGGCAACCCATATTTAGATAACGCTATTACTACTTTTCTATTTTCAGCTCGGCCCTCATCTGTGTCGTTAGGTGCAAAGGGTGAATACTGTCCATACCCTTCAATAGCCATTCGGGCCGAATTTATGCCAAGTGCTTCAAGCTCAACAAGTATTGAAGTTGCGCGAGCGACAGAAAGCTCCCAGTTAGAGCGAAATATTTCATTTTTAATTGTTTCATCATCTGTATATCCACGCACACGTATATAGTTATCCACTGGCGCGATAATATCTTTTACAATTTTAACAACTTGTTTTGCTCTAGTATGAGCAACTGCGCTACCACTTGAAAATAACATACCTGAACTCAGTTCTATTATGAGCCAATCTTGATGCAATTCTAGATTGGCTTCACCATCACGTATTTCATCAATAAGCGCTGACTGAAGTTTTGTTAATAAGCTATCAAGTGGTTTTCCTAAATATTTTTGCTGTATATTACTTGTCTCACTTTGGCCGTCTAACAACTCTGGGCCTTGCTCTTCCTTGTTGATACTTTCGCCATACAGCAATTCATCTTCAGGAGTAACCCTATCAGTAAGTATTCCAGTACCATCTACCCCCGTACCTTGCTGAGAATAAACACGAGCCGACTTGTCGAATACTTGCTCTAGGGAATCGGATAAAATTTGGAAGTTTTCTTCTTTGTTAATCGCAATCGCATACATTACAACAAAGAAGGCAAACATAATGGTCATATAATCCGCATAAGATACTAACCAGCGCTCTGTATGCTGGTTTTTATGGGCCGAGCGACCAAATCGTCGACGCATCATTTTTATGCGTCCACTAGGCTTGGCCGTTCAACACGATAAGCTTCTAACTTTAGCTCAATGTTCATTGGGCTTTGGCCATCGCTGATTGCAATTATCCCTTCTGCAAGCATTTCGTGGTAAAGCATCTTTTCTTCTACACGTTGCTTGAGCTTATGTGCCATTGGCAAAAATAATAAATTAGCTAACCCCACCCCATAAATCGTTGCAATAAAGGCTGTTGCAACTCCAGCACCAAGCAATTGTGGATCGGTAATAAAAGACATAGCCTGAATAAGTCCAAGAACAGCTCCTAAAATACCGATAGTAGGGCTATAACCGCCCATTGCTTCGTATACACGTGCAGCTTCAAGCAAACGCTCACGCTCCAACATTAAATCTATTTCAAGCGTATCACGTAGCCTCTGCTCTGAACCGCCATCAACAAGTAAACTCAGCCCTTTTGCTGCATATACATCTGAGTGAGTTAGGGCCTCATCCTCTAATGCCAAATATCCTTCTTGTCTCGCTTTATGAGACCAACGTTTAACTTGCTCAATTGCATCATCAATATTGTAACTGGGAGTCACAAATACCCAGTGACTCATTCTAAGCATTTTTTTAAAGGTACTAGTAGACGTTTGCAGCATTACAGCGCCTACTGTCCCACCTAGTACTATAATGAGCGCAGGGCCATTAAAAAGGGCGGCAATAACACCACCTTCTAAATGATAGCCAATTGCTATAGCACTTAGTGCAACAATTAAACCAAGTACAGAAAGCTTATCCACAACCAGTTTCGCTTTTTATCCGCGTTGCAATATCGTCAAGCGCTAAACTCTCACTTGAAAGCCCCGCATTAGCAACAGCTTGTGGCATACCATAAACAACACAGCTTTTTTCATCTTGTGCCCAAATAGTGGCGCCAGTTTGTTTTAACATTCTTGCGCCATCTCTACCATCAGCCCCCATGCCGGTTAAAATAATAGCTAAAACATCTCCCTGATAAGCTTTTGCAATACTTGCAAATGTAACGTCAACACTGGGCTTATAAGTGATTCGCTCGCTATTGTCTTCAAAAACGCGCAATGTTTTAGAACCACCTCGACCTTCAACCATCATTTGTTGCCCGCCAGGAGCCAAATAGGCAGTTCCAGGGTCAAGACGATCACCTTGCTGTGCTTCTTTTACTTTTATTTTGCACAATCCATTTAAACGAGCTGCAAATGCCGGTGTAAAAGCAGCAGGCATATGCTGGATAAGTAAAATAGGATGCGGAAAATTAGCGGGTAATTGCGTAAGCACATTTTGTAAAGCAACAGGACCACCAGTAGATGTACCGATAGCCACAAGCTTGTATTGCTTGCCACTTGCACGAGTTGGTACGTTGTTTTGTGTTTTTGTTAATGTCGATGCGGTTGTTGAACGCTGAAAACTTCTATCTGGTTGCCTGATTGAAGACGCAGTATTACTGATTTTATCAGGCACAGAGCGTGCCGCTGGTTTCTGGTGTGTTATTGGCTTAAAGGCTCTAGGAATACGCTTATTACCAATTTCTTTGACTTTAGCTTGAAGAAGCTTTATCGCATCTTCATTATTACGTGCAATATCTTCAAACTTTTTAGGTAAAAAATCCATCGCTCCAGCATCAAGCGCATCAAGTGTTGCTGTTGCGCCAGCACGGGTTAAAGAGGAAAACATTAATATTGGCGTGGGGTTACTTGCCATTATCTCTTTAACAGCACTGATACCATCAAGCACAGGCATTTCTACATCCATCGTGATCATATCAGGACGAAGCTGAGCCGTTTTTTCTACAGCCTCTCTGCCATTAATGGCAAAACCTATAACTTGTATATCGCTGTCTTGTTCAAGGATTTCGCTTACTCTACGACGAAAAAAGCTTGAATCATCAACAACTAAAACTTTTACGGCCATTTAGCTCTCTTATTAAATTTATACGTAGGCACACATCTTATGTGTACCTACTTTATGATTTAGCCAGCGTAGTGTTTTAACATATTTGGAACATCTAAAATTAGTGCAATTCCACCATCTGATGTAATAGTTGCGCCTGCCATACCTGGGGTACCCTGCAAAAGAGCATCAAGAGGTTTAATTACAACTTCTTCTTGACCTATTAAAGAATCAACTACAAAACCAACCTGCTGAGTACCTATTTGAACAATAACAACATGACCTTGCGCTTTGCGCTGAGTGCGATCTGCTCCTTTAACTAACCAATGCTCAAGATAAAATAGCGGTATCGCTTTCTTACGTACAATAATAGTTAGTTGACCATCAACTACATTTGTTTTGGTTAGATCTAAATGGAATATTTCACTTACCCCAGCTAATGGTAATGCAAATGTTTGTTCGCCAACTACAACCATCAAGGTTGGTAATATCGCAAGTGTTAACGGTACTTTTATTTCTAAAATTGTACCAACACCTAGCTCTGACTGAATACTCACTGAGCCATTAAGTTGAGTGATTTTAGTTTTTACAACATCCATTCCCACACCACGGCCTGAGATGTCAGAGATCTCTTCTTTGGTCGAAAATCCTGGTGCAAATATTAAGTTGTAGGCTTCAGTATCCGATAAACGGCTCGCCTGGTCGTGATCTAAAACGCCTTTACTGATTGCTATTTTTTTGAGCTTTTCAGCATCCATACCCGCACCATCATCTTTGATAGTTAACAAGATATGGTCGCCTTCTTGAGACGCTGAAAGCGTTACATTACCCGTTCTAGGTTTGCCTGCAGCTTCACGAGCTGCTGGCATCTCTATTCCGTGGTCAACTGAGTTTCTAACTAAGTGAACAAGCGGGTCTGCAAGTGCCTCAACCAAGTTTTTATCTAAATCAGTTTCTTCACCAACAAGCTGTAAACTAATATCTTTATTTAAGCTTCGTGCTAAGTCACGAACAACGCGAGGGAAGCGGCCAAATACCTTTTTAATTGGCTGCATTCGCGTTTGCATTACTGCGCCTTGGATATCTGCAGTCACTACATCTAGGTTAGAAATGGCTTTACCCATTGCCTCACTTTCTGAGTTAGTGGCTAAACTTACCAACCTATTACGAACAAGTACAAGCTCACCCACCATATTCATTATTTGGTCTAGGCGTTTTGTGTCAACTCGGACTGTTGTTTCTGCTTGCGGAGGAGCTGGCTTTTTCACAGCTGCAGGCGCTGGAGCTGCTTTTTCTGCAGGCTTTTGCACTGGTTTTGGCGCAGCGGCTTTTACAGGTTCAGGCTTTTTAACAGGCCCACTTACCTTAGCGACAGGTTTAGCAGCGGGCTTCGGCTCTGAAGCTGCAGGGCTCTCTATTGATTTAGGGGCACCTGATCCATGAAGTTCGTCAAGCAATGCTTCAAACTCATCATCGCTAATTTCATCATCGCTAGAATCACTTGCAGGTGAACGTGTTGAAGGCGTTGCAGAACTTTCTGCAGAATTATTACTTGCTGTTTGCTCTTTTACTGGCTCACTGGCCGCAACAGCACCAAAGCTTCCAACGCCATGAAGTTCATCAAGTAAGTTGTCAAACTCATCATCTGTAATGTCTCCACTGACATCACTACTACTGGACGCGCTTTCAGCTACTGGGCTTTGACCTTTTCCATGTAATTCGTCTAGTAAGTTTTCAAATTCATCTTCTGTTATTTCGTCAATCTGAGTTTCATCATCGCTTTGTTCAACTGTTCCACTGCTAAATAGCTCGTCAAATGCAAACGGATCTTCTTCATCAGTTCCTGAGGCTTCCTCGGCAACTGGGGCATCAATAACCTCGCCTTGAGGTTCTTCAGTTGAATCAACTGGTGAGTCACCAGCAAGCTCTTCTTCTGTTGGAGGTAAACCTAGTTTATGAAGGGTTTCAAGAAGTTCGGGATCAGCGGGTTCTGGTTTGTCACGATTTTGAATGGTGGCAAACATCTCGTTAATCGTATCGAGAGCTTGTAAAATTACGTCCATCAATTCCGAATTAACCGTTCGTACGCCTTGCCTAAGCAGATCGAACACATTCTCTGCGCCATGACATGCGTCAACGAGCTCGGTCATAGCTAAAAACCCAGCACCACCTTTTACAGTGTGAAACCCTCTAAATATGGCATTGAGTAATTCGGTGTCCTCTGGATTGTTTTCCAGCTCAACTAACTGTTCAGATAAAAGCTCTAGGATTTCTCCTGCCTCTACAAGAAAGTCTTGTAAAATATCTTCATCGACTTCAAACATGCAGTTACTCTCCTCTTAGAAGCCCAAACTTGATAAAAGATCATCGACTTCATCTTGATCAGATACAACATCATTACGTGATTCTTTATCAATAATAGGGCCTTCTGGACCTGCTAAAGTTTGTTCGTCTAATGGTTCATTTGTTTTTTGTTGTTCTATTTTTTCGGCTTTACTTTCGCTTTGATCAGCGAAGGCTGTCAAAAGATGAATTAAGCTTTCTTCAACTTCTCTAACAAGCTCAATAACTCGGCGAATAACTTGTCCGGTTAAATCTTGATAGTCTTGTGCCATAAGTACATTAGTCATCAAACTTTGCAGCTCATCGGTTTTATGATGAGAATTGTTCATAAACTTATCAATGCTGTGGCATAACGATTTAAACTCCCCTAACTCAATCTCTCGATTCATTAGGCGATCCCATGTCGGTTTGATATGAGATATTTCGTCTGCCAACTGTTGAGCAATTGGTAGGCTAGCCTCAACAGCATCCATTGTTTTATTCGCGGCATTTTCTGTCATTTCTATAACATAATTGAGCCGTTTTTTTGCATCTGGAATAGCATCGGTAGTTAAGTCAGATAAGCGAGTGTCTAGCTCAAAGCTTTTTAAAGCTTCATGCAATTGACGGGTTAACTTTCCAACCTCAGCAAATATTTCAGATTGCTCCTTAGAAGCGGTATCTAAAATTAACTGATTGGCTTTGTCTTGCTCACCGTTTTCTAGAAAAACAACGAGCTGACGAGCTTGTTCTAAAGTTATTTGAGGCGCAGCAAGTGCTGACATAAGCCTCTCCCCCTATCATTAGCCTAAACGTTCAAATACTTTTTCTAATTTAGTTTTGAGTGTTCCAGCAGTAAATGGCTTAACGATATAACCATTAACACCTGCCTGGGCTGCCGCTATAATTTGTTCTTTTTTAGCTTCAGCCGTTACCATCAATACTGGAATGTGTTTAAGCTTATCATCCGCACGTATTGCTCTAAGTAGGTCTATACCCTGCATTCCTGGCATATTCCAATCGGTAACAACAAAATCAAATACTTGATTTTGTAGCATTGGCAAAGCGGTTGACCCATCATCTGCTTCTTGAACATTAGTGAAACCTAAGTCACGCAACAGATTTTTAATAATACGTCTCATTGTTGAAAAATCGTCAACAACCAGAATTTTCATGTTTTTATCCAAAACATCCCCCAGTGAGGTCTTAACCTTGTTTACTTACTACTAATTTATCCAGTCATTGATTTTAGCTTTAAGCTTAATCATCGCCTGACCATGTATTTGACTTACACGCGATTCACTTACATCGAGTATATGCCCTATTTCTTTTAAATTCATTTCATCGTTATAGTACAAAGACAGCACCATTGCATCACGTTCTGGTAAAGATTTTATTGCACCTAATAGAGACTCGTTAAACCGCTCATTTTTAACATTATTAAACGGTTTGTCTAGCGCTAAATCTTGGCCCACTGGACTGATGGCATCTTCATCAACACCAAGGTCTTCAATACCGAGTACTTTACTTGCATTTACATCGTTTAAGATATGATGGTACTCATTTAACGAAATTTCAAGTTTTTCAGCAACTTCTATATCTGTCGGCTCACGGTTTAAGCTTTTTTCTAAAAATGCAATTGTTTCGGCCACCAAACGGCTTTTACGATGTACTGAACGGGGTGCCCAATCGCCACGTCGCATCTCGTCAAGCATTGCCCCACGAATACGAATCCCCGCAAAAGTTTCAAAGCTAGCCCCTTTGGTTGCATCAAAACTTTTAGATGCTTCAATCAGACCTATCATTCCTGATTGTATTAAATCGTCCAGCTGCACGCTGGCTGGTAAACGCGCTATAAGATGACATGCCACTTTTTTGACAAGTGATGCATGTTTTTCAACAATCACATTTAAATTTTGTGCTGATTGATATCCCATAACTTTATTCACCAATGTTGTCATAATTAGCCGTTTACTAGTTTCTCTATGAAAAACTCCAGATGACCTGATGGTTGATTAGGTATTGGCCATTTAACTGCTTTTGTTGCTAACGCTTGAAACGCAAGTGCCGCCGGCGAATTAGGAAAAAGCTCTACAATAACTTTTTGGCGACGCGTTGCTTTGCGCATATTTTCGTCGTAGGGAACCGTTGCGACCAGGTCCATTGATACATCTAAAAAACGATCGGTCACTTTGGAAAGTTTAGCAAATAACTCTTGCCCTTCACGCATACTACGGACCATATTTGCAACAATTTTAAATTTGTATACACCATGCTCGCGACTCAACACTTTAATGAGCGCATAAGCATCTGTAATCGATGTGGGCTCGTCGCATACAACAACCATGACGTCTTGTGCCGCGCGAGAAAAACTCAGCACCATGTCTGAAATACCTGCGGCTGTATCGACAATTAAAATATCAAATTCTGTATTTAATTCACTAAAAGCCCGTATAAGTCCCGCGTGCTCTGAAGGCGACAATTCAACCATACTTTGAGAGCCTGACGTTGCGGGTACAATCTTTATACCTGCGGGGCCTTCAACTAAAATTTCATCAAGTTCACATTCACCAGATAAAACATGTGATAAGTTACGTTCAACACGTAGTCCTAGCATAACGTCACAGTTTGCTAAGCCTAAATCGGCATCAAGAACCAACACTCTGTTACCTTGCTGGCCTAATGCAATTGCAGTATTCAGAGAAACATTTGTTTTTCCTACTCCACCTTTACCGCCAGTGACAGCGATAACTTTTACGCCGTTGTTATTGTTTTGACTCATTTTGCGCAGGCCACTTGCTTGATCTAATACTGTGTTAATCATACATCCCTACTGTGCTTGGCGCCACTGCTTGGTGCCTTGAATGTTGTGCTTTTGCTCTTTTTAAATAGAGTTGCTCAGCCTTTTTAACTAGTTTTTCAGCATTTGCAACTCGAATATCTTCTGGTACTCGTTGACCGTTAGTAAGATACCCTATTGGAAGGCGATTTTGAATCGCTATACTAATAATCTCACCTAAACTTAAAGATTCATCTAATTTGGTGAATATACAACCACTTAACTGCACTTTTTTAAAGTGCCTAACGGTTTCTTGCAACACATGTATTTGCGATGTTGCGCTGAGCACTAAATAACTGCGAATATCAACACGCTGATTACGCATTAGCGTATTAAGTTGCTCAGTTAAGCGCAAGTCGCGTTGGCTCATACCCGCAGTATCAATTAATACTAGTCGTTTATTTCGTAAATGATATAAAACTTCAGCTAATTCATTAGCATCTTTAACTTGCTTTACACCACAACCTATAATTCGGCCATAAGTGGCGAGTTGCTCATAAGCACCAATTCTGTATGTGTCTGTTGTGATTAAAGCAACTTTGTCTGCACCGTATTTTTGTGCGCCAAGCGCAGCTAATTTAGCAACGGTTGTTGTTTTGCCAACACCCGTTGGGCCGACTAAGGCGTATACACCGCCTTGACGTAAAATCTCGTTGTTGGTTGTCTGCATCTGATCTTCAACCATTGTTAAAAGTGCTTTCCAACCTTGCTGGCGAGATACATCGTCAGGTACGAAGCACGCCATTTGCTCAGCAACATCTTTATCTATTCCCATACCGACTAAGCGATCAATCATGCATGCACGAGTAGGATCGCGTCTTGCCATGTCTTGTTGCATAAGCCCTGACACTTGATGTTCTAACAATTGACGAATGGCATTCATTTCGTCACGCATTGACGAAATTTGCTCACTTTCAGTATGCTTAGTTTCTTGGCGAGGTGTCACTGGACTGTCAAGATCATCAAAACCACTTTCTAAATCATCAAATCCAAGGCTGTCTGCTTGTGTTTGCGGACGCGCTGAAGCTTGACGTTCATTAGTGAACATAGGACGAGGACGCTGCTCTTGAACTGGCTCTTGGTAGTTGTCTGTAGTATCAATACCTGATTGAGAAAACATAGAAGCCAATTCTGCAGAACGAGGGCGTGGGGCTTGACGCTCTAATAATGCCTGAAGACTATCGGCTACTTTCGCTTGTGGCTCTGGTTTAGCGCGAAGAGGCTCTGGTTTTACAAAATTATGCACTGGCTGTGTTTTTGTTGAGCTTTGTGCTGGAGCGCTAACTGCCTGCTCTTTTTTAGGGGCTGCTTTGTCATAATCTACTGCTGCTACAATTTCTACACCGTTAGCTAGCTTTTTATTTGACATAATAACCGCATCAACACCTAATTCGTCTTTAACTTCTTTAAGTACTGTGCGCATATCTTTAGCAAAAAAACGTTTAATTTTCATGATTCAACCCCTTTAAAATCTTATTGTTGGCCAACAGAGCTGACTATCTTGATCTGTCTCTCATCTGGTACCTCTTGATAAGACATCACCCTTAAACCTGGGATGGTGTACTTAACAAAACGAGATAACACAGTGCGTAACATTCCCGACGTTAGCAATATTGAAGGTTCACCGGACATTTCTTGATTTTGATGCGCTTCATTTAGTGACACTTGAAGTCGCTCTGCAAGTCCTGGTTCTATACCGGCACCTTCGTCGCCTGCATTTTGTAGTGACTGATGCAACATCTGTTCCAACTCAGGCGCCAAGGTTATGACAGGGATTTCTGAAGACATGCCTACAGCGTCTTGAACGATTAATCGACGTAATGAAATACGTACTGCAGCCGTTAGCACATCAGGGTCTTGACTACGTGGCCCATACTCAACAAGGGTTTGTACAATTGAGCGCATGTCACGAATTGCAACGCCCTCATTAAGTAGATTTTGTAGTACTTTTACTATCACAGTTAACGGTAATACGTCAGGGACTAAACCTTCAACTAAGCGAGGGTGGCTTTTACCTAACATATCTAATAAGTTCTGTACTTCCTCGTGACCTAAAAGCAGTGCTGCGCTGTTAGTAAGCAACTGGCTAATGTGTGTAGCCACAACCGTCGCTGAATCTACCACGGTATAGCCTAGCGATTGCGCTTCGTCTTTTTGATCTGGTTTTATCCATACCGCATCAAGCCCAAAAGCAGGGTCTTTAGTTTCAACCCCTTTAATTGGCCCAAATACTTGACCTGGATTTATTGCCAACTCATCACCATGCTTGAGTTCACCTTCACCGGTAGATACCCCCATAAGCGTAATTCTGTATGCATTAGGGTCAAGCTCTAAGTTATCGCGAATATGTACGGGTGGAACTAAAAAACCCAGCTCTTGAGAAAGCTTTTTACGTACTCCCTTAATACGATTTAGTAGCTCTCCGCCTTGAGACTGGTCAACCAAAGGAATTAATCTATAGCCCACTTCTAAGCCAATTACATCTACTTGCTGAACGTCGTCCCAGCCTAGTTCTTTTTGCTCTTGCTTGTTGGCAACACCCGTACCAGCAGTTCCATTTGCAGCAGCCTCGGCTTCTGCTGCAGCCACTTTTAATTTACTTTGTTGAGTGTAATAAGCTAAATAACCTAATAATGCACCTAGGCTTAAAAATGCTAAATGAGGCATGCCAGGCACTAAGCCCATGGTAATTAATATGCCAGAGGCTATAAATAAAGATTTTTCGTTGCCAAGTTGTTTCTTAAACTGGTCGCCCATATTGAGAGACTCGTTTTGGCGTGTTACTACAATTGCGGTACCAATTGATAGTAGTAATGAGGGGAGCTGAGCCACTAAGCCATCACCAATCGTAAGGAGTGTGTAAACTTCCATAGCTTGGCCAAAGCTTAAGTCATGCTGGATCATGCCAACAAATAGACCACCAACAATGTTGATAATTAAAATGACGATACCAGCAATAGCATCACCTTTTACAAACTTACTTGCACCATCCATTGAGCCATAAAAATCGGCCTCGCGGGTTACTTCTTCTCGGCGATCCCGCGCTTGCTCGGCACTAATAAACCCTGCGTTTAAATCAGCGTCAATTGCCATTTGCTTACCAGGCATTGCATCAAGTGTAAAACGTGCAGATACCTCAGAAATACGCCCTGCACCTTTAGTGATTACTACAAAGTTAATAATAATCAGAATTAAAAATACCACTAAACCAACAGCATAATTGCCGCCAATCACAACTGAGCCAAAGGCTTCTATTACCTTCCCCGCAGCATCTCCACCATTATGTCCCTCTAACAATACAACACGTGTACTGGCTACGTTAAGTGCTAAACGCATAATTGTAGCGATAAGCAACACGGCCGGAAACATACCAAACTCAACGGGTTTCATGGTGTAAACGGTGACGAGTAGAACCACCAACGCTAACGCAATATTGAATGAAAAAAGGATATCAAGTAAAAATGGCGGTAACGGTAAAATGACCATTCCCAAAGCTGCAAGCACAAGCAAAGGCGTCCCTACGCCTTTTGCATATTCTTTTTTATCTGCATTAAGTTGTTGTAATACCGCTTTAAAACTCATAATTCTACAATTTCAAAAAATTGACACTACGTAGAATTAGCAATAACTATTCCAAGTTAATAAAAGGGTAATATTAATACCTGTAGGCATCAGGAATGGGGAGCTTTTTATTAAGCTTAGTCGGGCGTTTTCCGCGACCTTTATTGAAGCGTTTTAGCTGAAAAACATAAGCTAGCACCTGTGCAACGGCAGTAAACAGTTGATCAGGTATTTGTTCTCCAACTTCTGCGGTATGATAAAGCGCTCGAGTAAGCATTGGCGACTCAACAATGGGTACATCATTACCGTTTGCCACTTTTCGAATTTGCATAGCCAGTTCATCCACGCCTTTAGCAAGCACTATAGGTGCTCCGGCTCGCTCAGTGTCGTATTTAAGAGCAACAGAATAATGCGTTGGGTTGGTAACAACTACATCGGCATCGGGCACGTCTTGCATCATTCTTTTTTGAGACATTTGTCTCTGAGTTTGCCTAATACGCGCTTTTATTTGAGGGTCACCTTCAGAGTTTTTGTACTCATCTTTTACTTCTTGCAGTGTCATTTTTAACTGCTTATGGTGAGTATGACTTTGATACGGGGCATCGATTGCTGCAATAATTACCAATGTGCACGACAATGCCAAAAACATCCACGAGAGGATTTCGAGCGCATGGATAATATTATTAGGTGCAGACTCAATGCTTAAGTATAATATTTCTTCAAAAAAGGTATTAATTAAAAAAAAGGCAAAACTTGCGACCACTAAAAACTTTAAAATAGCTTTAGTAAGCTCTACCGCAGCTTGTGGGCCAAACATGCGTTTAAAGCCTTTAAATGGAGACATTTTACTTGCTTTAGGAGCGGCTGCTTGCCAACTAAAATTAAAGCCACCTAGTAAAGTATTACCTATAATGCCCGCAAATAAAATAATGAATACAAACATAGCCATAGGAAAAATAAGCGCGTCGGCAACACTGGACCAAACCGCAAACATTTTAGTGGTATCGTAGGTTTCATTTCGATTAAGGCTGAGCATTCTGCCCATAATATTGTATAACCCCTTACCAATTTCAGGGCCGTACATTAACAATGAAATAGCTGAAAATATAAGAACAAACATAGTGCCTAATTCTTTTGAACGAGCAACCTGCCCTTTCTTTTTAGACTCTTCTATTTTTTTCCCTGTGGGTTCTTCTGTTTTTTCTTGACCTGAATCTTCAGCCATAACACACTCCTAAGGTGAACAACCAACTAAGGTACACATTAGTTCGATCATTTTAAGCCACTGAAATTCAAATTGCAGGATGAAGTTGCCCAGTGTTGCCCAAATAATGACAAGCCCTGCTACAAGAGTGAATGGAAAACCAATAGCAAAAATATTTAACTGAGGCGCCGCACGGGTCATAATACCAAATGAAATATTAATCACTAGCATTGCTGTCAATGGTGCAAGTGAGAGCACTAAAGCCGTTGTAAACATCCAACCGCCCCACGTTACAATATCCCAGTAATGATCTACTGACCACCAATTACCATCAATTGGCAGTACCTCAAAGCTATGTACAACCATCTGTATCATCATTAAATGGCCATTGAATACAAAAAATAATAGTGTTGCTAAAATAAGAAAAAACTGACCAACAGCCGGAACGCTGGCTCCATTTGAGGGGTCAATGACAGAAGCAAAACCTAAACCGGTTTGCATAGCAAGTATCTGACCTGCCAATACGAAGGTATTGAGTAACAAGGTAGAAGCAAAGCCAATCGCTATTCCAATAAGCATTTGCTGTATGACCACTAAAATCATTTCAAACGAAAACAAGTTAGTAAATGTAGCTGGAGGAAGAACAGGCACAACCAACAGAGTCACGACCACTGATAAACCCAGCTTTATACGTGTTGGCACATTTTTAGCGCCTAACCCCGCCATTATCATAATCATGGAACTAATACGTACCAAAGGTAGTAAAAAGTCGCTCAACCATTGAATGACAACTGAAAACGGGTACTCCACTTGCTAACCTGCAATTTCGGGAATGAGCAACACCAACCGGGTAAAAAAGTCCATAAGTTCTTGTGTAAACCAGTGACCACCAACAATTAATGCACTTATAGTAATTACCAAACGCGGTAAAAAACTCAACGTTTGTTCATTGATAGACGTAGCCGCTTGAAACACCGCCACCACTAGGCCAATAATTAAACCTGGAACAACAATAGCCGATACTAATTTAATAACTAAAAACAGTGCATCGCTAAGAATATCAACAAAAATTTCTGGTTCCATGCTGTAATCCTATCTTTTAGTACCATTCAAAAAAAACATACTACGTGCCTAAACCAAAGCTTTTGGCGAGGGTTCCCATCACTAAGCTCCAGCCATCAACAAGTACAAACAGCATTATTTTAAAGGGTAAGGAAACAATCATAGGGGAGAGCATCATCATACCCATAGCCATGAGTACGGACGCAACAACTAAGTCGACGATTAAAAAAGGTATAAAAAACATGAATCCTATAATGAACGCGGTTTGCAGTTCGCTTGTTACAAATGCGGGGATAAGTACTATGAGCGGAGTTTCTTCAGGTGACTCTAGCTTGTCGTAGCCTGCTATTTTGGCAAATGTTTCTAAGTCTTTTAAACGAACCTGCGAGAGCATAAATGCTTTCATTGGCTCTTTTGCAAGCTCCAGTGCTTGTACCGACGTAACTTGCTCATTCAAATAAGGCTCTATGGCTACGTCATTAACCTTTTGGTAAATAGGCGCCATGATAAAAATACTTAAAAATAAAGACATGCCCAACAGTACTTGATTAGAGGGCGTTTGCTGCAAACCAATTGCTTGGCGTAAAATTGCGAGTACAACAATAATACGTGTAAAAGACGTCATCATGATTATGGCTGCCGGTATAAAACTCAGCGCCGTCATAATGGCTAAAACTTGCAATGTCACCGAGTAATCTTGTGTGCCATCTGCGTTTGTTGTGATAGTAAGCGCATCAATACCTTCAGCGCTTACGCTTGGAACAAACACAATGGCAAAAATAATTAGCAGCCACTTAGTCATAGGTTCAGTTCTTTTTATTTTGTTTCGATTTGGGGTTTAACAGTTTACTAAATTGCTTAGCAAGTTCTGGGATTTCTTTTTCACTCAGTGGTGATTCTAATTTATGAAGGTAATTAATACTGTGCGGCGTGACGCCCAATAAATGCTGCGCATTATCAATTTCTACCACCATTAAGCGTTCGCGTGAGCCTAAGGGAAGACTTCGAACCACTTTAAATTCATCACTGTTTGCCAAATTAGGATTAAGTTTTTTTACAAAAATAGCCAGAACAACAATGAGCACTAGCACCACTATAAGCGAAAGCACCATAGAAATTAAATCGCCCGTAGGCGTAACTGACTCTGTTTTTGTAAATACAGACGCTGTTAGCGCAAAAAAGGCACTCATCGTAACTTTTTGATCCGCTCTACTTGGCTGATAACATCCGTTAGACGAATACCAAACTTATCATTTACGACAACCACTTCACCGTGAGCAATTAAGGTACCATTAACCAATACATCTAATGGCTCACCAGCAACACGATCAAGCTCAACTACAGAGCCTTGGTTAAGTTGTAGCAAATTACGAATATTAATTTTTGAGCGTCCAACTTCCATCGATATGGTCACTGGGATATCTAAAATAGTATCGAGCTTGCGCTTTTCTTCGCCTGTTATTTCGCTTTTTTCATCACTTAATTCATCAAGTTCGGCAACTTGCGCTTCGCCAGCATCATCACCACCTTCAGCCTCAGCAAGTGCGGCTGCCCATTCGTCCATTGTGTCTTGATCATCGCTCATACGTTTAACCTTTTAATCAATTACCAGTCTAAGTCTACACCGTCTGAAAGGTGTAAATCTTCTTCTAATTCTGCTAACTCTGCATCTGAGTCAATTTTCTTGCCGCCTTTGGTAAACACATGCAGCTCAGATTTAACTGAATCAGGTCGTTTAATTTTTTCGCTAATTTGCAACGCAACATTATCACGAGAGCGGCCCATTTTAGCTCTAAACGTGGGTAGCTCTTCTACAAATACAGTTATATGCTCTGGCATTTCAACAGGAATAATATCACCTGGTTTAAGCTCCATTATTTGTTGAAGTGTTAAGTCAACTTCTAAAAGCTGAGTTGACATGTCAACCTCAACATCCATTATTTCATCTCGTAATGCCTTACTCCAACGCAAGTCGGTATCTTCAGTATCTGACTGAACACCCGCATCCAAAAGTTCCCTTATTGGTTCGAGCATTGAATATGGCAAGGCAATATGAAAATCACCGCCGCCACCATCGAGTTCAATATGAAAAGAGCTAATAACCACAACTTCAGTCGGGCTTACAATATTAGCCATTGCGGGGTTTACCTCTGAATCGAGGTACTCAAACGACACGTCCATTACCGGTGCCCATGCCTCTTTATAATCTTCAAAGATTATTTTTAGCAACATTTGCACAATTCGGCGCTCTGTTGGGGTAAATTCACGGCCTTCAATTTTTGCATGGTAACGGCCATCACCACCAAAAAAGTTATCCACCAAAATGAATACTAACCGTGCTTCCATGGTGATCAGGCCGGTACCCTTTAAAGGTCTGAAACGCACCATATTTAAGCTTGTTGGTACAAATAAAGTGTGAACATACTCACCAAACTTTATCATTTGAACGCCATTAATAGACACTTCCGCTGTGCGGCGCATCATATTAAATAGGCTAATTCGCATATGGCGAGCAAAACGCTCATTAACAATTTCCAGCGTCGGCATGCGACCACGTACGATTCGATCTTGCGAAGAAAAATCGTACTGAAGCGTACTTCCCCCGCCATCTTCACCATCGTTTATATCTTCCTCTTCAACGTCATCAACACCATGTAATAGCGCATCAATTTCGTCTTGGGATAATAAGTCGCTCACGCTAACCCCTTATTGCATTACAAAGCCGGTAAATAATACCCGCTCAATTACTTTGCTGCCTTCAACGTCATTTAAGGCAGTTTGCACTGTCTCTAGCGCAGTAAAACGCAGAGTTTCTTTACCTGCACTGGTACTAAGCTCGTCAGCAGTAGTGGTCGAAAATACACTGAGTAACTTACCTTCAATCAGCGGAATATGCTTTTTAGCTGTTTCTTCATTTACCTCACCACGTACCAAAAGTTGCACTTTAATTTGTACAATTCTATCTCGGCTCGAGCCCGGAACGTTAAAAACAAAAGGTCTTGGCATCGCAACATAAAGCGCACTGCCTATTTCTGCGGATGACCCAGAAGCTTCTGGCGCTTCCTCTGAAAGGGTCGTTTCTTCATCTAATGTTTCAACAGGCTCATCCGAGCCCGACATTAAAAAGAAACCCGCAGCACCACCTACAACGAGCAGTACTGCTGCAATAATAATTATCAGCTTTTTTTTACTTTTTGGCGCTTCTTCTATTTCTAAACTTGTTTCTTCAGCCATCATGATTCCTTATATCGCAAAGGTATTTGCTTGTTTTAGTTATTATAATAGCAGTAGTTAGGCATAGTAATCTATTGATGATGATGTTTGTTGCTCAGAAGTTTGTTCTGGGCTATTTGATGGCTCATCACTTTCACTATTTGCCGCTCCATTTTTGGCCAATTGCTCACCCGCCCCCGATTCATTTTGCTCTGCGTTTTCACCACCTGACTGGCCATATGAAATAGTACTTTCACCAAGCTCCAACCCCTGTTGTGCTAACATTTCGCGTAAGCGAGGCATAGATTGTTCGAGTGCTTCTTTGGCCTGTTGGTTTTGTACCACAAAGTTAATTTGTGCTTGTTCTGCATCGCTACGAACTCGTATTTGCATGCTGCCCATCTCAGGTGGATCCAGACGAATTTCAGCCTCTTTGTTATTAATGCTTAGCATTGAACTAACGCGCTCTTGCAGTAACTTGGCCGCGTCACTTTTAACTATGTTAATCGCCTGCATCATATCAGGATCAATACTTACCTGCTTTGTCTGTGCTGTACTTTGTAACTGCTGATTTTGAATAGCTTGTTGATCCAACAAGCCCATTTCATAATCAAGCGAATCATAATAGCTTTGGGCACTGGTTTGGGTTGTATTTAAAGCATTAGTTATATGGTTAAACACCTGCATAACTTTAGCGGGTGACTGCTCAGCCGTGGTATTTTTTAGCCCCTCTTTTTGCAATTGCTCAAGCGCTTTTGTAAGATCTTCATCACCAGTAGGCTGTGCTGCTAATTTAGTTGGATCAGCGCTATTTTCAGAGCCTGATTTCACACTCACTTTTTGTGGTCTGTTTACCGTATTTGGTGTTTGTGAAGCTACAAAAGTAACTGGTTTTGTTATCTCTTCACCTTTTACCGGTAAGGTAACCACTTTGTCTATTTGCGATTCATTTGTTTGCGGCAAGTTTTGTGAGTCATTTACAGCTTTTTGCGATACCGTAAATTTAGTGTCTGATGATTGATTCGCATTTTCCGCAACCAACACTTTTAGCTCACCAATCGCTTGCTTAATAGTCGCTAACTGTTCACCTTTTGGTTGCTCGGCTTTAATAAAGGCATTTAATTGAGTCAGTAATGCCTGCTTTTCAGTCCCTGAAAGCGTATTAAACTGCTCGCTGGGTGACGACTTAACGTCAGTGCTTTGTGTCTGTTTATTATCTGTTATGAATTGGGTAAGCATTTGCTTTAAAACCGTCAATTTTTCAGCTTTGCTTGATGCGTCAAGCATTACTGGTTTAATTTCAGTCTGTAATTTTGTTAGCTGCTCAGGCGTTAGGCTTGCTAATACTTTATCTGTTTTAAGTGCATTTACATCTTTAGCAATGAGTGCATTTATCGCGTCTGCTTTTTCAGTTTCCGTTATGTTTGAGTTGGGTGAAGTTGCTGTGAGCGTATTTTCTGTTAGTTCCGCAACTGTATTTTTAGCTATGGTATTTTGAGCTAAAGTATTGGCGTTAACTTTACCGCTATTCTCTACTGTGCTTTGAGTAGTAACTATTTTATCAACATCCGTTTTTAAAATAGTCTGATCAGAATTGACACTCACGTCAGAGAACACTGAACTTTGTGAAGCTGTTATTTTATCCGTAAAAATGCCTTTGTTAGTATCTGCTCCATTGTCTTTTGTATCAAAGCCCTGAGTTATACTTTGCGCTTCTGCAGGGTGTTTAACTTTATCCGATTTTATATTTAGTTCTGCTTCAACAGCCTGAGCAAGAGACGTTTTATTTTGTCTTTGTGAATTTGACGAGTCATTAATAGCTTCATCATTTACTAAACTTGCCACACCGCTTGTGTTGTTATCAGTAAGTGTTGCATGTGGTCTTATTATTTTACCTACTTCATCTTTAACAGGTAAATCTTTTGCTGGCACAGCAACATAGCCTTTAACCGGCAGTTTCTCTTTTAAATCAGCAATAACAAGCGGTGTTTTATTTGTTGATGTATCTGCAAGGTTTATATCTTTTGCTTTTTCACTTGGCTTTGTAACCTCAGTGTTCATTAGTTGAGATGAATTGATCTGCTCCAGAATATCGCTTCCAGACAAATTTATTTGGGCTATGTCTTCATCATCAGAATCACTTTTTAATTTTTCATTAGTAACTGATGAGGAATCTGCTGAGGCGGCAGATAAAGTATCTGTTTCAGGCTTATTAACCTCTTTTTTTGTTGGCTCAAATGTAGTGTGGGCGTCTTGCAACTGAGTAAAAAACTCAGTACCTGATTCATCAGAAGAATCGGCTAAGCTACTGTCTTTAAATGCTAAAAAAGACTCTTTATCAGCCGAAATTGAAACAGAAATATCATTCATCGCCATAAGTCACCTAATACGGTTACGGCAACATGTCACCGCACATTGCCCAAAATTAAATACCACCCATTAACAAAGCAATAAACGTGCCTAACTTAAGAAAGTTTGCGACGCTGAAAAAATTGATTAGATGTGAACTCATCCAGCATTTTTTGCTCGTTTTTAGCAACCACAGCTGCTGCTTTTATTTTTTGATTTTCAATCAATTTAGCAACCGCTTTAGCCTTTATTTGCTGTTTTAACCACAACGTTTTTCGCTGTGAAACAACTTGCTTTGCCGTATTTACAGTACTTGCTTGTTGCCGAATAGCCTCTTCAATTTTTGCTATAAACGCATGATACTGCCCAAAACCAGCGCTTGATAAACCTGATTGACCTTTTAAATGTAACTGTTGAGAGTATTCAAGCCTAAAGTCATTTAAGCCTTGAAGTTTTTGCTGGTTTGCTTGCAGGTTTTGATTAGCTTGCAAATAACTCATACGTAAACTTTCTTCTTTGTCGCTTTCAAGTTTTAGCAGCAAGTCAAATTTGTTTTTAGCCATTACCCTTGACCTAATAATTGGGCTAGCCCTTGCAGCCCATCGTCATAACTTATTACATCACGCATACCTTGCTGTAAAAACCCGTTTACTCTTGGCATCATATTTATTGCTTGGTCGAGCATGGGATCAGTGCCCTTTTGATAGGCGCCTAATGTGATCATGTCTTTATTTTGTTGGTACATTGAATACACTTGTTTAAGTACTCGCGCTTGTTGCATATGAGGCTCTGAAACCACTTGGGGCATAACACGTGATATAGATTTTTCGATATCTATTGCTGGATAATGGCCGCTGTCGGCTAACTCACGAGAAAGTACAATATGGCCGTCTAGTATGGCGCGTGCAGCGTCTGCAATTGGGTCTTGCATATCATCGCCTTCACTTAAGACGGTGAAAAAGGCTGTTATAGCACCTTGCCCTTCCCCCCCATTACCAGCTCGTTCAACTAAGGCTGGTAGTTTTGCAAAAACCGATGGTGGGTATCCTTTTGTTGCCGGTGGTTCTCCAACTGCTAAAGCAATTTCACGCTGAGCCATTGCGTAGCGAGTTACTGAATCGAGTAGCAGTAACACATTTAAACCTTGGTCTCTAAAATATTCGGCAATGGTCACTGCACTTTCACAACCTTTTAAACGCATTAATGGCGATGAATCGGCGGGTGCTGCAACAACAACAGAACGTTTACGCCCTTCTTCTCCAAGAATTTCTTCAATAAACTCTTTGACCTCACGACCACGTTCACCAACCAAACCAACTACAATGACATCGGCTTCGCTGCCCCTAGTCATCATTCCTAGCAGTACAGACTTACCTACACCAGAGCCTGCAAATAAGCCCATACGCTGACCTTGCCCTACGGTGATCACTGAATTAATAGCCCGCACCCCCACGTCCATTGGCTGGCTGATCGGACGTCTGGCTAAAGGGTTAATCGTATTTTGAGCAAACTTTAAATAATGTTCAGCGTTTATTTTACCAAGTCCGTCGAGTGGACGCCCTAAGCCATCAACCACACGCCCTAGTAGGCTCATCCCTACAGGTAATCCCAAATTATTTACTTGGGGTATTACTCGAGCACCTGGCAGTACGCCGGAAATATGATCATTAGGCATTAAGTATAAGGTTTGGTCGTTAAAACCAACAATTTCTGCGTCAACAAAACCATTCATGGTTTCAATTTTACATTGACTACCAACAGGCGCCCGCAGACCTTTTGCCTCTAAGGTAAGGCCAACAACACGCGTTAAAATACCCGCCACTGCAGGTGTGTAGGGCTTAATGTTTTGTTGATATTGCGACAAGCGTTCGCTCAAAGAAGCAATTTGCACAGACATAGTACGCCTAAAAAATACTTAGATATTGCTATTATGCAAAAAGCTATCCAACGTTTCTTTGACGCGTGTTTTTAAAGTCATATCGAGAGAAGATTGCGCGGTTTTCACCTCACATCCACCTCTTTCAAGCGTGGGTTCGGGAACTAATTGCCAGTTATTGTCTGCTATAGTTTGCTCGCCATAGCTATCTTTTATAATGTCTAGATCGGTTGGGTTTAGATGCACTTTTACTTTTTCTTGTTGCGCATTTAACGAATCAATACTGTGTTTTAATGTATGTAAAATAACATCTGGCGATGTTTGTACTTCTTGGTATATAACTGCTTCAGCCAACATGCTAGCTAATTGTATTAGTTGCAACTCGGCTTGTTCATCCACTTTTTTTAGCGGTGAATTAAGTGCTTCTAAAATACCTTTAAGGCTAATTAGTTGCTCTTCAATAATCGGTTTTATATCTTCTTGGCCTTGAGTTTTACCGAGCTCTAGCCCCTCTTTATAACCAGCTTCTTTTCCCTCACTAACGCCTTTTTCAAAGCCGTCAATGTAGCCTTGTTCATGACCTTGTTTAAGGCCTTCTTCATAAGCATCTTGTCTAATGCGTTCAAGCTCAACCATAGTAAGCTTTGGCAGCTCGGGCTCCTCGGGCTCCTCGGGCTCATCGGTCGGCATCTCTTCGGCCAATTCTTTTTTATAAAGCTCGCCCAATGGGGTGCCATACGCTGTAGAACGATTACCAAAGCTTTTTTCATTCGGTGCTACATCGGGAATAGCCCAATGTTTTAATAATTCATCTGCTTCTTCAGCTCGAAGTGGACGCCCTTTGAGTTTACTCATGGTTTACAAGAACTCCTCACCACCACCACCGCCTAACTGAATTTCACCCGAATCAGATAAACGACGTGCCGTTGATAGAATTTCTTTTTGGGCAGCTTCAACTTCACTAATACGTACAGGCGCCATTGCTTCTAAATCATCAGCCAGCATATCGGCAGCACGCTTAGACATATTGCCCAGTATTTTGTCTTTCAGACCGTCGTCTGCACCTTTGATTGCTTTCATTAATACATCTTGTTGTACTTCTCGTAGAATGGCTTGAATACCCCGGTCATCCACATCCATTAAGTTTTCAAATACAAACATAAGATCCTGAATTTGCTGAGACATCTCTTCGTCATGTTCACGAATAGAATCCATTAACTGCCCTTCTACGTTTGTATCTAGGTAGTTCATAATGTCTGCCGCGGCTTTTAAGCCACCCATTTTCGCAGCTTGTGCCCCTGCTTGTCCGGCAAATTGTTTTTCCATAATTTCGTTAAGTTCTTGCAGTGCAGCTGGTTGCACTTCTTCAAGGTTAGCGATTCGCATGGTTAAATCAAGACGAACTTTCTCTGGGAACTGCGCAATAATTTCTGCAGACTGCTCAGGCTCTAAGTAAGACAATACAATCGTTTGTATTTGGGGGTGTTCATTACGAATAATATTCGCCACCTGCTTAGAATCCATCCATTTGAGAGAATCAAGGCCTTTAGCCCCAGACCCCATAACAATTTGGTCAATAAGGCTGGCCGCTTTATCTTCACCCAATGCAGCAGTAAGCGCCTTTTTAATAAAGTCTTCTGACTGAAACCCTATAGTACTGAAGCTTTGAATTTGCTCAATAAATAAGTTGTGAACCGCACTTATTTTAGCCTGTGACAGGTCGTCTAACGCAGCCATTGCCATCCCAACTTTTTGAACTTGTTTAGGCTCCAAGTGCTTAAGTATTTGGGCTGCATCTTCCTCTGATAAGCTCAGTAATAAAATAGCGGCTTTATCTACACCGTCTAGCTTATCAACATCAAACGCTGCTGGGAGTTGTTTTTGTTCTTGATCTTGATCAGTCATCTTCTGTTAACCACGCTTTCACTACTTGTGATGATAGTTCTGGTTCATTGGCTACAAGGGCACGAATTGCTTTAAGTAAGTCTTCGTCGCCATGTAAATCTGGTAATTGCAGTGTACCATCGCTTGAGAAACCAATTGAAGCAGAATCAAAGTCTTTGTTTAGCATATCCAACGTGCTATCGCCAATGTCTACGCCTGCACTTAACGCATCTTCGTCATACTCTTCAAGTGTATCGTCTGGGTAAATTAAACGTTTAAGCATCGGTTTAACTACCGCCATTATGAGTACAATAATAACTAATGCACCCAGTACCAAGCGGATTATTTTCATAAACCAATCCTGCTCCCAAAGCGGCACGCTAATGTCAAAATCAGTTGCTTCGCGAACAAACGGAACCGTTACCACTTCAAGTGCATCACCACGCTGCATGTCAAAACCAACGCCACCTTGTAATAAACGACGAATATTTGACAGTTCTTCCACTGAACGCGGTGTCATTGTGGTTTCACCGTTTTCACCTACTTTTGGAATGTAGTCAACGGCCACCGACACGCTTATTCTGCGTATCACACCTGTTTGCTGGCGCTTATGTGAGATAGTTGTATCTAACTCATAGTTACGCGTCGCTTCTTTATGCGTTCTTGATGGTGAAGTTGCACTACCTGCGCCACCTTGTCCTGCTACTTCAGGGATATTAGAGTTTACTGGAGGCTGATTCGTCAGTGCACCAGGTATACCTACCGCTAAACCACCTATATTATTTTCTTCGAATGTTGTTTCGCTTCTTACTGCTGGTAAATCTGGGTTGTAGCGTTTTTGCGTCTCCTCAACAGCACTAAAGTCCATACTTAAATCAACTTGTGCAGTGTAGTTTGCAAGCCCTACAACAGGTATTAAAATACTGTCTATTTTTTCAAGATATTCTTGTTCACGTTTACGCTCTATGTCGTACTCTTTACGTGAACGTGCAGCAAGCGATGTTTGCGAGCCTGAATTTAGTAAGCGACCATTTTGATCCGTTACTGTTACACGAGCCGGCTCTAAACCTTGTACAGCTGATGCAACCATATCAACCACTGAGTCGACCTCTTCGCTATCTAGCGAACGCCCACGCTTAAGAGTAAGTACAACAGTTGCTGAAGGCTTTTTCTCTCTGCGCGCAAATACATTTTCTTTTGGAATGGCAAGCAATACACGTGCACGCGTAATATTATTGAGCTCTTCAATTGTGCGCGCTAACTGTTGTTCTCGGCCATGCTTTAAGCGTTCACGCTCTAAACGCTGACTTACACCAAACCCCATGTCTTGCATAATAATATCTGAACCCGATGTAGGGCCTTGCTCTAGCCCTTCGCGAGTCATTAAAAGTTTAATATTTTGATACTCAGTTTCAGGGACGAGCACTACATTTCCATCTACTTGGTATTCAATTTTTTGTGCATCTAAAAAGTCGAGCGTTTCAATAAGCTCTTCTGTCTGCATTTTACCAAGCGGGCGCATATCTGGCTGACGCGCCCAAATAATAATAAATATAGCAATCGCCAAACAAATGCCTAAAGCAATAACTAAAGTTACTTGGCGCAATAAATCAACGCCATTTAGCGAACTTAAGTAGCCTGATTTCTGTTCTTGTTGATCGTCGCTATCGCTATGGTCCATTTCACCAGTAGCAAGAGCCAGATCGGTTGATTGATTAGATTGCGCCACAATAATTCTCCACTACCTAGTTAAACAGGCATGTTCATGATTTCTTTGTAAGCTTCGACAAGTTTATTACGAACCTGCACTGTCGCTTCAAATGCAACTGACGACTTTTGAGAAGCAATCATTGCTTCAGCCAAAGACACGCTCCTGTCGCCTGTTTCTACCGCCACTACTTTTTGTTTAGCATCTTGCTGCAAACCGTGCACAGTATTAATTGCATCCGATAGCATATCGCCAAATTGAGCGGTTGATGAGGCTTGTGTTTTTACTGGCAGCCTTTCGATTTGATTATTACGGCCAGCTTCTAAAGCCATTGATTGCATTTCTTGAAATACAGCGCTGTTTTGAATTTTCATAATTTGTCTCTGACAATGCAGTTAACTCTTAACATGAATAAAGCACAAAGCATGCCAAAAAATTAAATCAATAATTTCAATGAGTTGGAATGAATTTGACAAGTCAGAGTTTTGACAGCCCTAAATTCAAAGGGTAAATTTAGGGCTAGAAATGATGTTATGCGGGGAGTGAAATACCTAAATCGCGCATCTGCGCTAGTTTGTAACGTAAAGTCCGAGGGCTTATACCTAGCGTTTCAGCGACATCTTTTCGCTTACCTTGGCATCTTGCTAACGTTTCTAAAATAATGCGATGCTCTTTATCTTTTAGCTCATCCTTATAACTTCCCGTATCAACAGCCAATAAGTCTTGTTTTGTTGGCTCGGCTGGAGATGACTGTTCGTCATAATACGCTGAACTCATAGCGCCTTGGTCAATATCTCTATTAGTAGCACTTACTTGCTGCTGACTAGTATTTTGCGCGCTGACAGATGCAGGCTCCATTACAAAATCTGTCGCCGCTATGTTTTCAATGAAAATAGCATGCTCGTTTAGAGTATCCCCAGTCCTAAGTATTAACGCACGTTGTATTACGTTATCAAGCTCACGCACATTACCAGGCCATGAATGAGCAAGTAATTTTTTCTCTGCGGCACTATCAAGATAAGCCATAGGCTCTTTACTTTTGTTTAAGTGGCGCTCAATTAAATGCTTAGCCAATACAAGGATATCTCCAGGTCGCTGACAAAGTGGTCGCCACATCAAAGGAAACACATTAAGCCTGTAATATAAATCTTCTCTAAATTGGTTTTCGGTAACCGCTTCTTTCAAATCGCGATTACTTGTTGCAAGTATCCGTACATCTAACTGGATTGTTTTTCTTCCACCTAAGCGCTCTACTTCGCGCTCTTGCAACACACGAAGTAGTTTAGCTTGCAGCCCTAAATCCATTTCTGTTATTTCGTCGAGCAATATAGTACCGCCTTGCGCTTGCTCAAACTTACCAGGACACGCTTGAATTGCGCCTGTAAACGCGCCTTTTTCATACCCAAATAAGGTTGCTTCAAGCATATTTTCAGGAATTGCTGCACAGTTAATCGCAACAAACGGCGCATCGCATCGGTTCGATTTATCATGAATATACCGTGCAAGCACTTCCTTACCTGAACCACTTGGGCCTAGCACCATAACGCTCGCATCAGAGCGTGCAACTTTACTTGCTAACTCTAAAAGTTGAATACTGCTTGGGTCGGCAACAATGGGGCCGTCGGTCTCTTTTGCTTTTTCAGGTAAGTATCGACTTACCATATTGAGTAAAACTTCAGGTGCAAACGGCTTTGCCATGTAATTAATAGCGCCCAAGCGCATCGCTTCAACAGCATCGTCAATGGTAGCGTACGCCGTCATCATTAAAACAGGCAATTCAGGGTGGTTAAGCTTAATACTGCGTAGTAAATCAAGCCCACTCATAGTGCCCATTTGTACATCACTCACCACCAGCGAAAATTGCTCTTTTTTTAGCAATAACATGGCTTGCTCTGCACAATTAGCCGCAATACATTCAATCCCCGACATTTCGAGTGTGTCAATTAAGGCTTCGCGAAGCCCTGCATCATCTTCGACAACTAAAATAGTGTTACTCATAATGATTCCTCTAATTTAGATGCGGTGCGAATAGGTAAAAGCAAACTAAAGCATGCTCCACCGCCTTTATTATTAGTCACGTCAACACGCCCCTGATGAGCGTTTGCAACCGAACTCACAACAGCAAGCCCTAACCCTGTGCCTTGGCTTTTAGTGGTATAAAAGGGTTCAAATATTTTTTCTGCTTGAGTTAAATCAATACCTGGACCGTTATCGGATACGCTGATACGAACAAAATCTGGATTTTGCTCGTCAGTCGCAGCACTTAATTTTACTTCAGCGCCAGCACCAATGACTTGAATACTGTTATGGATTAAATTTTGAATTGCGCTGGCTATGGCTGATTTATTACCTGTTATTTGAATATCTGGCTCTGGGAGGTTAACAGCTAAATGACTGTCATTTAGTGTCACCATAGCATCAGCACCCGCTTTTACCTCACTGAGTAACTGCTGCATAGACACTTGCTCAACAACTTGTTGGTCGCCACTTTTGGCAAAAAGTAGCATATCGTTTACTTGAGTTTCTAAATCTTTTAAGCGTGACATTAACTTGCTTTGAAAATTAT
Organism: Pseudoalteromonas sp. S554; assembly: GCF_005930865.1. Lineage (NCBI taxonomy): Bacteria > Pseudomonadati > Pseudomonadota > Gammaproteobacteria > Alteromonadales > Pseudoalteromonadaceae > Pseudoalteromonas > Pseudoalteromonas sp. S554. Next base: position 83,079 of record NZ_PNDV01000033.1, read on the forward strand.
CGCGAGATGCCTCGGGTAAACGCTTAGAGCCCAAATTAGCAGCATAAAGCATGGCCGCTGAAAGTGGGGTTCGAACCTGATGTGCAAGCGACGCCACCATTTTACCCAAAGCACTTAGGCGCTGCATATGAGCAACTCGCTTTTGTAAACGGCGTGTTTCACTCAAATCGGTCATTAAAATTAGCTGGCCCGGCTCGGGCGCTAACGCTGTTATATCAAGCTTAATTAAACGGCCATCTTTAAGCGATACTTCGTGACCATCGTCTTGATGCGGTCTAAAAGAGCGTTGAATAACGCTAAACCACTTTTCACCTTCTAAAGGTTCGCCTAACATATCAATGGCTATTTGGTTGGCCTTTGCAATCATTCCTTTACCATCAAGCACAACCACACCTGCGGGCATGGTATCAACTAAATGTGAAAGCCAACTTGCTTGCTGACGCAGATCGCTTAACTCACCTATGTACTCCTCTTGAAGTAAACATGGGTTATACTGATTTGCAGAAATAAACTGTGGTTTAAGCACGCTCGCAAGGGCCATAATCAAATCTCGAATTTGTATAGATATAGAGCTTAATGCACAATGTGTACCAAAATTTATTTATATTATTTTCATTAACTTACAATAATAATAGCGCGACATAAAAATGACGCGCATAAAAAGGAATATGTATGAGTGAGCAAATAAAATGCCGATGTGCTTGGTTAGACGCCACCAAACCCGATTACGTTTTATATCACGATTTGGAATGGGGCGTCCCTGTTTACGATGACCAAACCCTGTTTGAATTTATAACGCTAGAGTCGGCTCAGGCGGGATTGAGTTGGTATACCATTTTAAAAAAACGACAAGGGTATAAAAATGCATTTGCTAATTTTGATGTAGATAAAGTCGCGCTTTTTACCCAAGACGATGTTGAGCGTTTAATGCTTGATGAAAGTATCGTACGAAACCGTTTAAAAATTAACGCCACAATAAATAATGCCAAGCAATTTATAGACATTCAAAAAGAGTTTGGCAGTTTTAGCGCGTATCAATGGCAGTTTGTTGATAACAAACCGATCGTAAGCAATTTAAATTATACCGAAGAGACGCCTGCAATCACCAAAGAATCAACAGCCTTCGCAAAGGACTTAAAAAAGCGCGGCTTTAAATTTTTAGGACCTACAACAGTATATGCCTACATGCAGGCTTGCGGTATGGTTAACGACCATAGTAATGATTGCTTTAGAAAAAAAGAAATTATTGAGGCTTTTGCTGAATAAGGACTTATAACCATAAAAGTGATCTGTTCACAAAGAGGGTAAGAGACGCTTCGCTTTAAAGAAGTAACGTGTAAGTTAACTATGGTTTCTCATTTTCCTTCGTTTTTAAGATGCGTGTTTAAGTGATTAAAAGCTACGTTTTTCCCGTAAGCAAGCTCAGCGTCTACCGTCAAGGTCAAGTTTGCGTTTATCTTGTAGACGCCAAGCTTGCTTGCGCGACGGGCAAAGCCCGTAAATTAATTGCTCAAAAATGAATAAAAATAACAAAGAGTATTTCACCATTTTCGCACTTCTAATCTCGTGAAAGATTATACTTTTTCATTTTCTCTACGAGCGTTGTTCTTCTTACGCCCAGTATCTCAGCTGCCCGAGCAACAACGTAATCAAAACGCTCTAAAGCTTGGGTAATTAAGCTTATTTCAAGCTCTGCTAAATACTCTTTAAGCTCAATGCCCTCTTCGGGTAATACGCCTGAGCCAGCTTGGTTAAATTCAGGCTCTGGCTCATTGTCATAATCACTAAACCCAGTACTGAATATATCGTTAAAGGCATCTTTTTCCATAAGTTCTTCAGGATACTCAGGCTCATAGGCATCGACTTCAATATAACGGTATTTATTCGGTAGGTCAGGTATGTCTACTACCTTTTCGGGGAACATTATAACCATGCGCTCAACCAAATTCGCAAGCTCACGGATATTACCCGGCCACGCATGCTCTTTTAAGCTTTCAATTGCACGCTCAGTAAATTTAGCTGTCGTGCCCGTTTGCTCGTTTACGCGACGCATTAACTCCTTAAGTAGTAAAGGAATGTCATCAGCACGCTCACTTAACGACGGATTCTCTATAGGGAATACATTTAGCCGATAATACAAGTCTTCACGAAAGCTGCCAGCTTCAATCATGGTTTCGAGGTTGCGGTGTGTTGCAGCAATAACACGTACATCGGCTTGAATCGCCTTAGTTCCACCTACACGCTCATAGCTTCGTTCTTGTAATACGCGTAAAAGTTTAACCTGCATTTGTAACGGCATATCACCAATTTCATCTAAAAACAGCGTACCGCCTTGCGCCAACTCAAAACGGCCTTTACGCGCAGAAATAGCCCCTGTAAACGCCCCTTTTTCGTGGCCAAAAAGTTCACTTTCTAATAGTTCTGCAGGTATAGCTCCACAGTTTACAGGCACAAATGGCCCTGTACTTCGTTTAGATAGCAAGTGAACGTTACGTGCAACCACTTCTTTACCAGTACCTGACTCACCTAAAATTAAAACGTTTGCATCTGTTTTTGCTACTTGTTCAATTAAAAAGCGAACCTCTTTTACAGCTTGTGTTTCACCTACAAGGCCATCAAAAGATTTATGTGGCTGAGTATTTTTGTGCTCCCCCGGCAACATACGATGATACTGCTGGCAATCATGAAGCAACTGTGTGGTCACTTCGTGATTAAATGGCTCACAAATAAGTCCAACTACATTAGCAATGCTAAGTAATGGTCTTAACGTTTCACCTATTAATAAAAATGGAAGTGTTGGGTAGCGCTTAATTAAGTTTTCGTGATCGAGAGACTGTAAAGCCCCTAAAATGACCATGCACTCATGCTGCTGATATTTTGCACACTCTTGTTCAAAGTTGTCTTCATCTACACGGTGAGTAGCCTCACCGATAAAACCAAGTGATGCGTTTAACCCAATAGAGCGATTGTTATTATTATCTAAAATCAGGATCATAGTTAGCGAGCCGTGCTTCACTCTTTAGTATAATTAACTAAATTGTAAGCCAGTTAAGCACGGATGCAAGTGATAGCGGCAGTTTTTTGACATAAACGCCAAAAAACAGACGCACTCGTTAATTCAATCATACTTAAGAATTAACTATTAAGTATTAATATTTAAAGTAAGCCTAAAATAGACTCTGCAGATTGGTTAGCCTGGCCACGAAGAGCAACTGATGATTGCGCTAAAATGTCATTAGACACTTGTTGAGAAATTGCTAGGGCGTAATCGGTATCTTGAATGCGGCTTTGACTGGCTGCAATATTTTCTTGCTGCGTCCCTAACCCTTTAATTGTGCTTGCCAACGTATTTTGAAGTGCACCTAACTCAGCTCGTTGTGCATTTATTTCATCATTTGCTTGCTTACTGATGTCAATAGCCGCTTGAGCACCGGCTTGGGTTGAAATATCAATGGTTGATAACGCAGAGGCAAAACTACCATCTGTAGAGTTTACCGTTTGGTTTGTATTCGCATCTGCACCAACTTGAAACGAGACAGCTTGACCATCAAATAAGGGCTTTCCTGCAAAACTCGCATTTTCGAACGTTTCAGATATTTGGCTTTGCAATTGCACGACTTCTTCTTGCAACGCAGCACGATCATTGTCAGTCAATGCACCGTTACCCGCTTGAATTGATAACTCTTGAATACGCGAAACGGCATCATTCACACCACTCAAGTTAGCTTCGCTTACTTGAGTATATGAAATCCCGTCATACGCATTACTTACAGCTTGGCTAAAACCATTTTGCTGTGAAGTAAGCCTATCAATAATTTGCAAAGCCGCTGCATCATCTGCTGCGGTATTTACTTTTTTACCTGTAGCAAGTTGCTCTGCAAGTTTGTTATTTGTTTGCTGAGTTTGGTTTAAAAAGTTAGCTGATGCTGATTGAATTTTCATAACGGCCTCCGTGGTGCTGACTGATTAAATTATAGCTTAATTTGCGAAATTTTGCCCTTTGTACCATTGTTAGATTAAATTAACTTGGCACTTTGCTTGCTTAGTGGTTAAAGTATTGAGATGTGTATTAAAAAATCACGTTTGCGTGTCATACAACGCCAATAATAAATAATTTGGGTAGCACTATGTTCGATAACAAAACAATTTTAATCACCGGTGGTACCGGTTCATTCGGGAAAAAATACGTCAAGACACTACTTGAGCGTTACAATCCAAAAAAAATCATTATTTTTTCACGCGATGAACTTAAGCAATTTGAAATGCAACAAGAGTTTGACCAACCTTGTATGCGTTATTTTATTGGCGATGTAAGAGATAAAGACAGATTAATACGTGCCATGCGCGGTGTAAACTACGTTATTCATGCAGCTGCTTTGAAGCAAGTTCCGGCTGCTGAATACAACCCAATGGAATGTATCAAAACAAATATTAATGGCGCTGAAAACGTAATTGATGCAGCCCTTGATAACGATGTTGAAAAAGTAATCGCTTTGTCTACTGATAAGGCTGCAAACCCAATTAATTTGTATGGCGCCACAAAACTGGCATCAGACAAACTTTTTGTAGCCGCTAACAATATTGCAGGTGGCAACCGCACTACCTTTTCTGTTGTTCGCTACGGCAATGTGGTGTGCTCTCGCGGCTCTGTTGTGCCAGTTTTCCAAAAGTTTATTGATGAAGGGCGCGATCACATCCCAATCACACACGATGAAATGACTCGCTTTTGGATAAACCTTCAACAAGGCGTCGATTTTGTACTTACTAACTTTGAACGCATGTTAGGCGGTGAAATTTTCGTTCCTAAAATCCCTTCAATTCGTATTACCGATCTTGCAAAAGCAATGGCACCTGACTTACCACTAAAAATAATTGGTATTCGCCCTGGTGAAAAACTTCATGAGGTTATGTGCCCCGCTGATTTATGTTTTGAAACCTACGAGTACAAGGACCACTTTGTTATTGCTCCAGGCATAAAGTTTAGCAGCAGAAGCAACGACTTTACTGAAAATGCAATTGGCGAAAAAGGTAAAAAAGTAGCGCAAGGTTTTGAATATAATTCGCTAGATAACCCTGATTATATGAGTATTGAAGAAATCAAAAACTTCAATGCCCAAGCGTTGCTGTAAAAATGATTATGACAAACAAGGTAATTCCTTACGGCAAGCAAAGTATTTCTGATGATGATATCAATGCCGTAATTGAGGTATTAAAGTCTGACTGGTTAACACAAGGGCCTGCAGTCCCGGCATTTGAAAGTGCCATTGCAGAGTATTGTGTTGCTAATTACGCCTGCGCTACTAACAGCGCCACTTCAGCCTTACATATTGCTTGTCTTGCTTTAGGTGTTGATAAAAGTGACATCGTATGGACGTCGCCAATTTCATTTGTCGCATCGAGTAACTGCGCGCTTTACTGTGGAGCAAGTGTCGATTTTGTTGATATCGACCTTGAAACAGGCAATATGTCTGTTGTCGCCCTAAAAAAAAGATTAACCATTGCCAAACAAAACAAGCGACTCCCTAAAGTCGTGATACCTGTTCATTTAGCTGGGCAATCATGCGATATGGAAGCAATCAATGAACTTGCCGAAGAGTATGGCTTTAAGGTTATTGAAGATGCCTCGCATGCTATTGGCGCAAAGTATAAAAACAAACCTGTTGGCAGCTGCGAGTACTCAGATATTACAGTTTTTAGCTTTCATCCAGTCAAGATAATCACATCAGCTGAAGGGGGGATGGCGGTTACCAACTGTGAAACACTTGATAAGAAGATGAAACGCTTACGAAGCCATGGTATTACTAATATTGCTGAAGAAATGACCCAACCAAGTCATGGCCCTTGGTACTATCAACAGCTAGAGCTCGGTTTTAATTATAGAATGACTGACATGCAAGCCGCTTTAGGGCTGAGTCAGTTAAAACAGCTAGATAACTTTGTATCAGCACGTAACGATATAGCAAGCAAATATAATCATGCGTTTGTAAATTCAGGTTCAGGTATAGCCCACTTATCACAATCGGATGATTGTTACTCGAGCTACCATTTATATATTGTTCACTTAACACCGTGTGACGTAGAAAAACACAATTCAGTCATTTCAGGCATGCGCGAGCAAGGAGTTATTGCTCACTTGCATTATATACCGATCCATCTACAGCCTTATTATCAAGCTTTGGGCTTTTTGGAAGGTGATTTTCCTAATGCTGAAACCTACTACAAACAGGCTTTAACTATTCCCCTGCATCCCACGATGACAGCTGATGAGCAGCAATTTGTTATAAATACATTGATTGGTTTAGTATGAAGCTTGCTCTAGGTACAGTGCAATTTGGCTTGGACTACGGTGTTAGTAACTCCAGAGGAGTTGTTCCCAGCAAAATAGTCACTAAATTACTCAAGCAAGCGGAACTACTATCGATTAATATGTTAGATACCGCGGCAATGTATGGCACTAGTGAAGCAGTTTTAGGTCAACTAACTAATAAGTACTTTGATATCATTACAAAACTCGCAATTGACACAGATTCAGTTATTAATGTAAGCCAATCACTTAAGGAATCTCTTAGCAAACTGCAAAGGTCATCTATTTATGGGGTGCTATTACACAATGCTGACGTGCTAAAAAGTTCACAAGCTGACGAAATAGCCTCTCAACTCGTTGAATTAAAAGATCAAGGGTTAGTACAAAAAATTGGAATGTCACTTTACTTTCCAGAGCAAGTAAAACTATTCGAGATAATTAAGCCCGATATAATCCAAATACCTTTAAATGTATTAGACCAGCGTTTTTTACAAGATGGTTTATTAACCCAAATGAAAGAGCAAGGTATTGAAATTCACGTGCGTTCCGCATTTTTGCAAGGATTGCTGCTAATGTCGCCTGACTCACGTAGTCACTACTTTTCGCAATTCAACGAACTAAATGCTTTCGACAAATTTGTCAATTCAGTATCTTACTCTAGGCTCGAAATTTGCTTAAGTTTTCTAAAATCAATTGATGAAATTGATCGAGTTGTTGTTGGCTGTTGTTCGGCATCAGAGTTAGCACAAATTCACACTGCCTGGCACACCAAAGCCAACATCAGTTACCACCAATTAGCATGCACCAATAACTCGCTCATTATACCAAGTAATTGGTCACACCTTTAAAATAGAGGAAGTATGATAGGTATTATTGTTCAAGCTCGAATGAATTCAACACGATTGCCGGGAAAAGTATTACTCCCTATTAATGGCGTACCAATGCTAGAGATTCAACTTAAGCGCCTTACGCAGACAATAGCTGTAGACAAAGTTGTTGTGGCGACGTCAAATGAAGCTCTAGATAGTCCTATCGAGACACTATGCCAAAAACTTAATATAGAATGCTACCGTGGTGATTTAAATGATGTACTAGCACGATTTTATCATTGCGCTAAATTGTTTAATTTTTCGCATATTGTACGCGTATGTGGAGATTGCCCACTGATTGACCCCGTGTTAATTGACCAAATAGTTAGCACACATATTACAAACAGCGCAGACTATACTAGCAACTGTGTCATACGGTGTTTTCCAGATGGTCAGGATGTCGAAGTATTTAGCTTTAATGCGCTAAAAACCGCTTATGAAAAAGCAAAAAAACCATCAGAGCGTGAACATGTAACACCTTTTATTCGCGATTCTAACTTGCTTTCATTGGAAGATTTCACTATAGCTCAAGATTATTCTGCATTTCGAATTAGCGTCGACCATTCACAAGACTTTGAAGTAATTTCAGCAATCTACCGTCATTTCGAAGGGCAACAATTTGGTTATCAACAAATAGTTGAGTATTTACAATCACACCCGCAAGTCAATGCGCTCAATGCCGATATAGAGCTAAATGAAGGTTACAAATTATCGCTGCTACAAGACAAAAAACAAGGTTTCTAATTAATGACTATCAGCTTTTCTGAATCACTAAATTGGTATGAAAAGGCGCAAAACATCATACCACTAGCGAGCCAAACCTTTAGTAAAAGTAAAATGGCTTTACCTTTTAAAGCTGCGCCACTTTTTATTAAATATGGTAAAGGCGCTCTGGTTACCGACCTCGATAACAATATTTATACCGACTATGTTAACGGCTTGCTCTGCGTTAGTTTAGGATACCAAGATCAAGAAGTTGATGATGCAATTAAAGCACAGCTCTCATCTGGCATAAGTTTTTCACTTCCCCATACTTTAGAAGCTGAAGTTGCCGAGCTCTTAGTTGACCTTATTCCCTGTGCTGAAATGGTACGCTTTGCTAAAAATGGCAGTGATGTTACCAGTGCAGCCGTGCGTATAGCACGAGCTTATACAGGACGAGAACACATAGCTGTTTGCGGTTACCATGGTTGGCAAGACTGGTACATAGGTTCGACTACACGCGATTTGGGTGTACCTGAAGCCACTAAAAAGCTAACTCATGGCTTTACTTATAATGATATCTCTTCACTAGAAGCACTCATTGAAAATCACCCTGACGAACTTGCAGCAGTCATTATGGAGCCACTTAATATAGCGCCTCCTGAAGATGGTTTTTTAGAAAAAGTACGAGATCTATGCTCTCGTAATGGCATCGTGCTTATATTTGATGAAATCATCACAGGTTTTAGATATCATTTAGGCGGTGCTCAAAGCTACTTTGGTGTAACACCCGATTTAGCAACCTTTGGTAAGGGGATGGCTAATGGTATGCCGCTATCTGCAATCGTTGGTAAACGTGAAGTCATGATGTTAATGAACGATATCTTTTTTTCAGGAACATTTGGGGGCGAAACTTTATCCCTTGCTGCAGCTAAAGCAACTATTGAGAAAATGAAGAAAGTTGAGTTTGACCAATATATTTGGGGGCTAGGTGATTACTTAGTAGAGCAATATCAAAAATATTGCTCAGATTTTACAATGTTTGAATTAAAAGGACTCTCCCCTTGGACATTTTTAAACATTACCAACGACAGAGTTAACTCTGCAGACACAATTAAATCTTGGTTGATTCAAGAGCTCTGCAAACGCGGTGTTTTATTTATAGGAACACACAACCTTTCCTACGCGCATAGTTTTGAAAACATAGATCAACTTATAATGCATTATCAGGAATTATTTACTCAATTAAATGATTTGGATAAACAAGGTAATTTAGCTGCACATCTTGATGGTAAACAAATAGAGAATGTCTTTAAGGTCAGATAACATTATGAAAATTGGTGAAAGAGAAATATCAAGCAACACGCCTCCTTACATCATAGCGGAAATGTCAGGGAATCATAATGGCGACATAAATAGGGCATTAAAGCTAATCGATGCAGCAGCTGAAGCAGGCGCAGATGCAGTTAAATTACAAACATATACCGCGGATACACTAACGTTAAACTCTAATAAAAAAGATTTTTGTATATCTGAAGGGCTATGGCAAGGTAAGAGCCTGTATCAATTATACGATTGGGCACATACACCTTGGCAGTGGCACCAAGAGCTATTTGATCGAGCAAATAAACTAGGAATCGATATTTTTAGTTCACCATTCGATGAAACTGCTGTTGATTTTTTAACTCAATTTGACCCACCTGCATACAAAATTGCTTCATTTGAGTTAATTGATCATGAGCTAGTTAAAAAAGTTGCTGAAACAAAAAAGCCAATGATTATGTCTACTGGTATGGCAAATATTCAAGAAATTGAAGAGGCGCTTGCTGTTGCCTTAAATTATGGTAACGGGCAAGTAACACTGCTTCATTGCGTGAGTGGTTATCCTACCCCGATTGAGCAAACTAATTTAGCAACAATGAAAGCGCTTGCAGAAAATTTTAATCTCCCAATTGGCTTATCAGACCACACATTAGGTAATACAACCGCTATTGCATCTGTAGCCTTGGGCGCAACAATAATCGAAAAGCACTTTACGTTAGCACGAGCAGATGGAGGACCTGACGCGGCATTTTCTCTAGAGCCCGAAGAACTAAAAGCTTTATGTAAGGATGTTCGTGACGCTTGGCACGCGATTGGTAAACCAAATTTTACCCTAGCGCAATCAGAACAACCTAACCTTATATTTCGACGCTCGCTGTACATCAGCAAAGATATAAAGAAAGGAGACGTGTTCTCCAAAGACAATGTTCGCTGCATTCGACCAGGCTATGGGCTTGCTCCAAAACACCTAGATGTTGTTTTAGGTTTGGAAGCTACAATGGATATAGAAGCCGCTACAGCATTGACATGGGATATGGTCAATAGGCAGACGACAAATATATAAGTTATTGTATCATGGTTTAAGTTTGTCTTAGGCCCATTCAACCTGTACTTCAGCCAATCGGCAAAGGTATTCAGTTTACTTTCAGGTTTTGTGGCTGTGTGGTTAGCAAAGCTTATTCATATTGAATCAAGCCTTGATACCATAGACCTATTTAAGCACTTTATAGAAAAGACTGACTGTTCTCTATATTAAGGTTCAGCGGTAATATAATTAAGCTCAGTCTAATTTCATTTAATGGCGATATAAAATTAAAATTCAATTATTGTTCTAAAACAGGATCAAATTATGAAACCAGATAGCTTTATAGCTAATAGAACCAGCTTCGCAGAAGAAATTGGCCAACCGAACCTTTACGATATGATCGATCACTTTGCCTTGTATGCTGGGGTACATACAATAGCAAATAAACTTTGGACTTTTGAATTACTGAAAAGTACTCAAGGAGTTCCTGGAGACATAATAGAGTTTGGTTGTTGGAAAGGTGCAAATTTAATGTTTTTAGCAAAGATGAGCTCTCTGTTAGAACCATATGCGCCAAAAACAATAATTGGGTTCGACAATTTTTCAGGCTTACCTACTGGTGTAAAAGAAGACGGAGAGTTCGCTAACACGCAAACAGGCAAGTACTGTGGTGATGAGCAGACACTAAAAAAAGCGATTTCATTATTCGAACTGGAAAACAAGGTAAAACTCATCCCAGGTGATGCGCTAGTCACTATTCCCGAATACGAAAAAGAAAATCCACACTCTTTAATTTCTTTCGCTTACTTAGATTTTGATTTATACGAGCCAACTCGTGCTGCATTAAAGTTACTTTCGGATTCAATTAGTGTTGGTGGTGTAATTGTTTTTGATGAAGCATGCACTACAGAGTGGCCTGGAGAAACGTTAGCAATGAAAGAGTTTTTAAAAGAAACCAATAAAAAATTTGAAATGCTTAGTAACCCCTTAAGCAAACAACCTACCGTTGCAATCAGACGAGTGGCTTAAAAGATGCTTGTTACTCACCTGCAAAGCTCAACACAAATTGTTGAGATGGGAGAAATCCGAGTTTTAACCGATCCATGGCTAACTGAAGGTGAATATTACGGCAGTTGGTATCATTACCCACCATTTGCTGAATCTGAGCTAAGCTTACTTCAATACGATTATATCTATGTATCTCATATCCATCCGGACCATTTAAGTGAAGCGACATTAAACAAATTACCTTATAAAAAACCTATACTTATTCACAAATACAGTTCCCCGTTCTTAAAACGTAAATTGGAATTATTGGGTTTTGAGGTCATTGAGTTGAACAACACTACACCCTATAAATTTAAGAATGGTAGTCAATTAACTATTTATGCCGCTGATAATTGTAATCCAGAGCTCTGCTCAAAATTTTTGGGGTGTGGACATATTGAAACTAAATTTGGCAGCACTCAAATTGATTCCCTAGCACTATTTTCACATGGAGGTAAACATTTACTTAATTTAAATGATTGTCCTTATGAATTAGCTAGTCATACAATTTTAAAGAATGGTCTTGATCAACTGGATATTGACCTCTTAATGGTCGGCTATGCTGGTGCAGGCCCTTATCCACAATGTTTTCAGTTTGACTCAATCGAGCTAAAAAACAATGCTGCAAAGGCTAAACAAATACAATTTTTGCAACAAGCGCTAAACTTCATTGAACTTGTTAAACCTAAAGCCTTTGCACCATTTGCCGGTACTTATGTATTAGGCTCCCGCTATGCCCATATGAATGAGTATCGTGGCGTGCCAAGTCTAGAAGATGCCACCTGCTATTTAGAAGCCAACACCCCTAGCAACTCTAAGGGTCTACTTTTAAATCAGCATGATAAATACGATTTAACTATTCAGCAGTTAATAAAAAGCACCAAGGCAGTACCAACATTAAAGCAGTATATGAACCACATTACCAAACAGCCTCTCGCCTATGATAATGATGTCTGGGATGATAACGAGCTTGAGGACTTAATGTTAAACTCCTATTTGCGCTTTAAATCCAAAGCTGATGAAATTAACTACTCATCACCCACTTATTTAGTGATAGAAAGTGAGAAAGTATGTTTTACTATGTCTCTTGATAAAAAGCCCACCCAAACATTCAAAGACTCTCAGGTGCCGCAGCCATATGTTCGATTAACGGTAGAGCATAACTTGCTTCACCGTCTACTCCGCGGTCCAAAATATGCGCATTGGAACAATGCTGAAATCGGTTCACACATTCAATATGAGCGAAAGCCCAATACGTTTGAGCGTGCTCTCTACCATTGCCTTTGTTTCTTCCACCAATAAATAGAAGTCATTCAATTAATCTCTCTTGGCTTTGTCATAGGTTAATAAGTGTTGTGGTCAATTAATCTTGACCACAATCTAATTTTTTGTACCTATCCCTTTCTATTTTTTGGGGGTCACAATAAACATATAGCTAAGAATGGACGTATTAAAGTGTCTACAGATTTGCAACTAAGGAAAGTAAGATTATAGTTTATATGAATATCACATGAAATGAACTAGCTTGTCCCTACTTCTGTACTAACTGCTTTTTCAAAAGTACGATGTCGCATAATCGTGTATCCCAACTAATATTATGCTTTTCAAAAATCTCATTTTTGTCAGAGGTGTTATGATAAGTACCTGCACCCATTTGCGGTTTAGCTATAAGTTTACCAGTGACAATATCTTGCCACGATTTAATAAACAAATTTAAAATCGACTTCTGCAGTGTCACATATGATGATGCTAGTGTCTCTTTTTGTAAATTAAAGTCGAGTTCACGTTGTACCAAAATATCACCAGTATCCAGTTTATCATCAACTAGATGAATAGTTACGCCCTTTGGCGTATTATCGTAAAAGCTCCAAAAATTTGGATCTGCACCTTTGTTCCAAGGTAAATAACTAATGTGTAAGTTAATTATTTTACCAAAATACTCAGCAACAATATCTGGTCCAATAATATGACGATAACCATGACTAACGATAAAATCAGGCTCGATTTGGATTACTTTTTCAATGCTTATAGCAGTGGATGTAAAAAGCAACTCGTAATCGAAATGCTTTAACCATTGATACACCGCAGTTTTCTCAGTGCCTAAAAAGAGTACTTTCAACCTATCGCTTCCATTACCTTATTATATATCCGCTCAACCCCTTTGGCGTCACAAATTTTTAGGCCATTAAACTTCAAATCATCATATTTTTCAATCAGCTCAGATACCGCGAAAGGAAGTTTATCTTCTATTTGTTCAAGTTTAATTTGAATCGCAATGTTCTCTAAAACAAGGGCATCACAAATATCGCGCTGGTTATCAGCAATGGGTACTATTATGCTTGGTAACCCGATACAAGCACGCTCCCAACATGAAGATCCCGCAGCACCTATTGCAACATCGTGTTCTATCATAATTTCTGCCATATTATCAATATGGTCAAAATGTTTAATAAACTTAGGGTATCTGTTTACAAACTCTTTAACCAATTGATAGTTTATTGCACTAGGTCTTAATAAGACTGTTGCCTGAAAATTAATGCGAGCTGTAACCAGGGTTTGTAATACACGCAATGTACCGTTAGGCTCATCACTTGCACCAAAACTAATTAGCACTCTGAGAAAACCATCAAGTGAAGATTTAGTCACAGTGTTACGGTAATTTAGCAGCTTTGGATTGAGCATTGCGTATCTTGTGCCCGTCAAGATACAGCTGCTGTCAGAGTCGGAATAAGCGGCAGGTGTGCAATTAAGAGTTTGGTCAATTACCACATCGGCAACATGTCGTCTTTTTAAATCATCGATTGCAACCATTTTACAATTAAAATGCTGCTGCACTTGTGACTGCCATTTATAATCAAGGGCATAATTATCAACAATTACTATATCAACCTGCAGATTATATGAACAAAACTGTTTAGCATCTTGTTGCCAACTTACCCCTATCCAGCTTTCATATGAAGAAAGTAACTGAGAAGATGATGGCTCTTGATTGTGCAGTGTAACCACCTCAAATTCAAGACTCTTCAAAAAGGGGATTAAATTGCCGGGCAAATCTCTGCATACAAATGCGATTGTGTGACCATGCTCACGAAAGCAACGTGCTAAGTTAAGACAGCGCATAACATGCCCCGCACCAATTTGACTTGATGAGTCAACTCTAATCGCTATGTGCATCTATTTTTGCTTATTTGGATATGCATCGTCGATTTGTTTATATAGTAAGCTTATACCTACACGCTCATCTACATCTGTTCTCAATTCGCGCGCAGAGTGAGTAGAAATATCTGTTGCTAGCATCGAGTAAAGCGGATTCCATGTAAACATTCTACTATGATCAAATTTGTAACTGTACAGACCTTCACAGTGGCTATATTTATTCTTGTAAGGATATGGAGGTAAAAAGTCCTGAATAATAATATACCCACCATTTTCCAACACCTGATCAACCTTTGCTGCGATGGTAAATAAATCTTCTCTGTCGCATAGGTAAAGGCAAAAACCAAGAATCACTAAGTCAAAACTATCTTTTTCGAAATCAATTGAATCAGCTGTTGCTACAGACAAATGTAAATGTGGATAATTCTGTTTCCCAGTTTCAATTGCGGAAGATGACGGGTCTACGCCGTACCCGTCCGAACCGAATTCCTTGAACAAAGAATGAAGCCTTAAACCATTTGCACAACCAATTTCAAGTACACGTTTAGGAGACAGCTCTTGCGCTTTGATAAAATCAATAACCTTATCTTTGCTGCTTTCACAGTAAACTTGTTTGTTACGCTCAAACCACTTATCCCCTTCGGAAGAAAGGAAAATTTCTCGCTGTTCTATTTTCATACGCTTTTACTCTATCCAAACATCTGCATCATCTATAATATCTATTTTATAAGGGTTAATTAAAAACTCCCCTTTCATGTCTTTGATATAATCAATAGTATATTTAGATGCTGCAGCATAATTAGATAACGATTCCTGCTCATCATTTGAAGAGTATAATACATGCAGAAGCACAGAGTGAGAGTGTAATAAACTACCTCTCAATAAATCATCAAATACACTAAATTTACTAGCACTAAAACTCTTTAGACGATCTAACTGAGACTCTAATACTTCAATTGTATCATCAACGCTTTTTGGGTTAGCAGAAAGCTGCTCTATGAAGAAATCACATAAATCTATAAAGTGATGCTTATTTTCTAATATGACCTCATCAAAAAAGTCTAATGTTGAATCTTCAGGATCAATAAAAAGGTTATTATTTATTAACTCAATTAATAATTTCTTATTTAAAATTTCAGAAAATGATATGTCATCGGAGTGTGTAGGCATTGCTCCTGATATTTTGGCCCCATTGCTACAGTTTATAACATTTAAGTGGGGTTTAGCAGCAAGAAAACTTTCTATAACTCTACGTGAGTAATTATATATTGAGTCAGTTTTAACTTCTTCTACAAAGTTACCTTTAACCGAAATAGTATTATCGATTTTATATAAATCTCTATCTTGCTCTTTATCATTTTGATCATAATAGATGCTTTTTTTCGAATGGTGTTTATCTCCGACATATCCCATATCTACGCCAAATAAAAACACTTTATCCATTCCCATACTTTCGCAAAATGACAAAGCACAATTTGTTACTGTAGGGTTGCAGTACGACAATACGGCATAGTCACCAGGTTCGACATCTGGGTTCTGTTGATGAAGTGTGCTGCCAGCTTCACCCAATTTTATAGCTTGAACAGAATTGTCAAACAGCTCAAATACACTTGGGTGAACAGTATTCAAAGCGAGTAGAGTAATCCCTTTAAAATAACTCTTATCATCTATGATATCTAAAACTGTTCTCGTTATTAAACAACGTTCCATTTCACAATGATAATCAGGCTTTATACCATACTTATATAATGCACCAATAGCAGTTCCGCAGCTTATTATAATCGACTTATCTTTATTATTTCTTAAAAAATCGATATCTTCATCTAGAGATGGGCCATTAGCAACTACAAACACAGGTATGTTGGATAGCATCTCTAATTTTTTATTTTTTAATAGCTTGATTTTATTTTTCAAATTATTCTGAAAATGCCCAATACTCATTAAAGCATCATCAAAAAATCCTAGTCCTAACAAGTTCAAATCAAAACTTTTCGATACTTCAGATACCGAT
This sequence comes from Pseudoalteromonas sp. S554, assembly GCF_005930865.1. Classification (NCBI taxonomy): domain Bacteria; kingdom Pseudomonadati; phylum Pseudomonadota; class Gammaproteobacteria; order Alteromonadales; family Pseudoalteromonadaceae; genus Pseudoalteromonas; species Pseudoalteromonas sp. S554. The sequence continues at coordinate 99,515 of NZ_PNDV01000033.1, forward strand.
TCAAGTAAATCCTTTTCAAGATAATGTACATATATATAACTTCTGGCAGAATGAAATCGGCCAATTTTAAAGAACAATCCAGAAACCTCATTCACAAGGTTTTTGTTTGATTCAGGCTTGCCTAAACTGAAGTGTAACTGACCACCATCCATGTCCAATTTATTTAAAATATCATTCCAATCATTCAAATACAGACTTAAATAAAATAAGTCTAGACTTGGCTCATATATGAACATATTTTTAATTTTATGGTTCTGCACAACTTGATGTATATGACAACCTGCACCAACACCAAAAAACATCATTGACGATATAATCGTCGGTAGTTTATCGTTGTTTCTTTGGATTGAATTTAAAAAGCTTGTTAATTTAGCTAAATGTTTGGTATGAATAAATCTATCAATATCATCTTGTCTTTCATCAAAGGCTTGCTGAAATAATTGAGGATCTTTATAAAAGCGTTTACATTGTAAAAATGAACTCTTAAATACATTATCTTTATACAAATATTTTTTGTCTTTAGTATCAAAAATGTTTAATTGTTGATTCTCAAAAGTCAGTTCATACCTTTTTAGTGTGTAATTATTAAAGCTGTGAAATATATCAGGATAAAATTTGAAAAACGCAGCCATATTATCTTCATATCGCTCCGACATATCAAAATCAGGTTGGATAAACTCATCTGAAAACTGAGTTAGCTCTCTTTCTAAATTAACTTTTTTTGTTAACTTTTTTTGCAGAGCTTCTAAAGCTTTTATCTGCTGATTAATTTGGCTTTCAAGGTTATCTGACATATTAAATCTTCTAAAGTTTATTTTCTGTATATTTTTTCGAGGCGAGCTTTTTCTTATTCAGGTTATAAAGCTCGGTCAACAGCTTGTGTTTTTCATTTAGAGCCACCTCACTACCGATAGAGTCAGCATTAGATATCGTATCAATTAATGATTGAACTTTATTTTTTTCATCAACACTTAAATTAGTCAGTTCTGATTGAGCAACTTCTTGAAATAAACTGTTTCTCTTTAATAATAATTTTAAAGCATCGTCAAAATGATTATTTGATAAGTTCGTGTTTAGATCTTTAGTAATGATTAAAATTTCATTTAAAATTGTTATGCAATTTGACTCTGGCATCTTACTGCTTAGCTTCCGATATCAATTTAATCCCTAAAGCTTTGTCTGACTCACTAATATTGTCCCAAGCTTCTTTGATAGGAAAAAATAACTCTTTAATCTCATCTAATATCTCAGTCGAGTTTTCAGCATTAGCATCAGTTAGACGAACTGTTATGTAGTTATAAAGGCTATCTAAATTACCTGCAATTTCCGCCCCTTCTTTCAAATTTAGGCCGCCCTGTAAACCGCCTACAATTTTTATTGCTTTGTTAATGCTCTTATTTTTTCCTTCAATATCAGTCCTTTCTATACACACTCTGGCTTGATAAACCTGAGATAATAACTCACGCATTAAAATCTGAATCACTTGATGCGGATTCGCACCTGACAATGGTAATTCTTTTTGAGCTTGTTGATATTTACTGATACGTGTATTCATTTTAAACCTTATTTTTTAGTAGAAACACTCGTTAGTATGCTTGAAATGTAAGAACTTGATGTTTGATATTGAGCAATTAAACTATCTAAAGAGGCGTATTTACTTCTAAGCGATGCCTCTAAATTAACTAACCTCTCATTCAAACTTTCCCTATCTATTTCTATACTCTCTAACGATTCGTTTAAAGACTCTTCGCGCTTTATAAGTGAGCCACTACTACTTGTGTATAAATTAATTAGGCCATCTACTTTTTTAACTAAGCCATCATCGCTACTAAAGAAATTTTGAAAGTCGCTGTAATTATTTTCTAAAGTATCATCAAAAGTATCTTGACCACTTGTTAAAGTCCCTATGCCTGTAGCTGACTTCTCCATCTCACCAAAACGATTAAAAGTGATACCGAGTTCCATAAGAGATTGTATCTCAGTACTTCCACCTAAATCGTTTGTAAACATTCTTTGCAATTGTTGTTCCACACTGCGAATATTACTATCAGAGGCAAGCATTCCACTTGTTGGATTCGATAATGTATCTAACTGCTCTTTTAAGGTGTTATAGGCGCCAATAAATTCATCAACAGCTTTTACAGCAACTTCTGAATCAACTGAAACATTGAATGTCTGAGCTTCTGTGGTAACCTTGTTTAAAGTAATCGTTGTACCTTGTATTTTGTCATTAAGGGTATTTGACGAGCTACTAACCTCCTGACCATTTATCAACGTTTCTGCATTAACGGCATTTTGTAGAATAGACACTCCTCCAGCTGAACTCGGAGCACTACTAGCTATAGAAGCAAGTGAATCATCGTCAGCAGCAACCGAAAGAGTATTCCCGTCACCTGTTTTAGATGAGCTATAAGTTAGTACGGCCCCTGCATCACTATTAACAATATTTGCACTTACCCCAAAGTTTTCACTTGTTTGATTTATTTTATTTCTTATATCTTCAAGCGTATCAGTTGCTAAAACTTCAATTGAAAACTCTGAGTCACCAGCACTCAGTGTCAAATTTCCGGCACCTACGGTATCATTAACACTATTTAAAGCCGATGATTGTAACTTAGAGCCCGAAGCTAACTGCGATACCTCTATAGAGAACTCACCTGCCTGCATCGAACTATCTATATCAACATTAAATGCTTGGTCGCCTTCTAATATACCATCACTAAACTGCACTTTACGAGAGTCATATGTTTCTTCCTCTCCTAAGGTAGCTAGAGCTGTGTTGAAAGTGTCCAGTGCAGCTTTAAATGTGCCCACGCCAGATAACTCTGTCGTATAATTGATTTCTCGAGCATTAAGCTGCTTCGTTTTAACTTCACTTTCGGCTTGAATTGTTACTTCAATTATAGACTCAAGATCTAACCCCGAGCCTACACCGGCTGATGTGATGCTGGCCATAATGTATCCTTAAATTTCTTGATCAAAAAGTAAGCCTAATGAACTACCAAAAATCTCTTCTTGAAGTCTATCAATTTTTTCAGCTAACTCTAATACCTCTTGGCTTGGGATCTGTCTTATAATTTCATTTGTTTCGGTATCTTTAACTACAACAAATGATTTTTTAGATTCTTCGTGAACGCTAAACTCAAACTTTTTAGTCTTAAGCTGAGAGAGAGACTCTATTTTACCAATTGACTCCTGCAAATTTTGAGCCAAAAAACCATTCTCCACATCACCTTGATACTTGGATTCCTGCTGTTCACTGTCGGTTTTCTCAGTGGACTCCGTGTCTTTGCTCACTGGTGAGTTAATGTTTGTGCTCACCGACATTTTCAGCGAACTAATATTACTTGACTCCATTTTTCCTCCAAAAAAAAGCTTCATACACCAAGCATCTCAGTATACAAAGCTTTTTAATATATGAACTAACTTTATTATAGCAGAGACAAAGCAATCTGAGGTTGCTGGTTAGCCTGAGCTAACATCGAGCTTGATGCCTGTTGTAATAC